>JBOFGC010000485.1:0-3116 GCA_051648945.1 Bacilli bacterium | reverse complement strand
AAAAGAGCAACCAATATATAATGTGTTTATCAAAAAGGACTATGATTCAGACAGCGCAATGATTTTGTGGTTTGTTCTGTTTTTAATCGAGATTATTATGTTAATCTGTTGGATATTTTAGGAGGACGATATAGTTACCTTAAAACAGTGCAAATTATAAATCAAAAGAATGTGCAGAACTGTTAAATATTACAGTAAAAACATTGCTTTCTCAGTGGAAATGCCTTCGATAAGTACATCAACTACGAAGGTAACATACAAGAAGGATATGATTGGATTGAGTCTGTGGGTGTAAAGCGAGAAAGAAAGCAATTATGAATGCTGAAGCATCCAATAAACATGTTTTTAAAGGGAAGTCAAAATTCCCACGCTTTAAAAAGAGGGAAAATAAAAATGGGAAAGCAAATTTTCCTAAACAATAAAGGTGACTGGAAAGTTGAACGTCATCGAATCAAAGTCCCTACATTTGGATGGGTTATTTTAAAGGAAAAAGGATATTTATCAACAGAATTAATGGTCAAGTGATGGATTAGAAATTGACGTAGGTATCAAAGACTTTGCCACTATGAGTAATGGTGACGTAAAGAAGAACATCAATAAAATGCAACGCGTAAAGAAGTTGGAAAAGAAACTACATCGTGAACAAGTAAGACTTTCGAGGAGATACGAATGTCTAAAAAAACAAAATAGACGAAAGGAGAAGCTACTAGACAAAATATCAATAAACAAGTCATTAAAGTACAACGAATCTATCAAACCTTAACCAATGTACGCACCGATTACATGAATAAGTGCGTTGCAGAAGTGACAAAGCAAAATCCAAGCCATATTTCGGTCGAAGGTTTATTTGTTAAAGGAATGATGAAGAATCGTCACTTGTCTAAAGTGGTTGCACAACAGAAGTTTAATGCGTATAGAGTAAAATTAACAACGAAATGTCTAGCATACAACAATGAATTACGCGTTGTTAATTGCTTCTACCCTGCGTCAAAGTTATATGCTTCCTGTAGTACACCTAAAGCTATCAGATACCGTATTCAATTGCTCCAATTGCAATACAGAGGTAGATAGCGATTTAAATGCTTCTATAAATCTAAAGAACGCAAGTGTATATACAGTCGTTCCTTCTCAATCACTGTATATGTGTACCGTTGGCTAGTCGGGAATTTATGCATTTGGAGTAGTTGTATTTTTAACGAAACAGTGCACGTTGAAAAATGAAGAATCTCGTTATGGTTATATTTGTCCGTATTTTGAGTAGCGGGAATGTATGAAAAAAAGTGAAATCTATTTTGAAGTAATAAGTAACGATCCTATGTATACAGAAGGTTGGGTGAAATATACAGAATCTTTACTACGTGAGGGAGATTTAAAAAAGGGGTTGGAAAATATTGTAGACTGTTTAGGTAAGGGAATGGCTGCAGAGACATTTTTACCGATGCTTCAACAGGTTTTTTCATTGTCCGAAGTTGAAAGTTCAATAGAAGAGTCTAATGTTCTCACGACAAATAGTGAGGAAATGACAGGTATAACAATCGTTGATTCCCTACCTACAGAAGAAAGGTCAAAAGTGTTGGTACAAGGTGCTCTGACCAATAATGTTGTTTCAATCGACACATATAAAAGTGACGTTATAACATTTAAGGATGTAGGCGGACTAGATGACGTGAAGATGTCCATTCGGATGAAAATCATAGAGCCGTTTTCAAATAAAAGTGTGTTTGCTAAGTTTAAGAAAAAAGTTGGAGGGGGAATACTACTCTACGGACCCCCTGGCTGTGGAAAGACGTTTATTGCAAAAGCAACGGCTGGCGAGTGCCGGGCGGAATTTTTTCATGTGAACATTGCAGATATTTTAGATCCTTATATCGGCCAAAGTGAACAGAATTTACAAAATATCTTTAATACGGCGCGTAAACACAAACCTGCAATTCTATTTTTTGATGAAATCGACACATTGGCGTATAGCCGTTCTCGTACTACGGGAAATAATTTTCGGGGAATTGTTGATACTTTTTTAACGGAAATGGACAGTTTAAGCACAAATACAGATCAGTTATTAATTATTGGTGCAACGAATACGCCATGGGATGTGGATAGTGCATTTAAACGTCCTGGTCGTTTTGATAAAACGATGTTCGTCCCACCACCGGATGAAGCGGCAAGAAGAATCATTTTACAATTAAAGATGAAAGATAAACCTATTTCAGAAAATATTAATCTTGAAGCACTTGTGCAAAAGACGGTATTCTTTTCAGGTGCTGATTTAGATAATCTTATTGAAACAGCTACAGAACGAACATTAATGAATATACTTGAAACGGGCATTGAACGTGAAATAGAACAAAAGGATTTTGACTTTGCTTTACGTATGTGTATTCCTTCAACGACTTCTTGGCTTTCTACATTGAAAAATTATGTTAAGTTTGCGAACTCAGACAACATGTATGACGAAGCTGCACACTATTTAAATGGAACGAAGTATTAAAAAAAGAGCAAAATATGAGTAATTCTCTCGTATTTTGCTCTTTTTAAACATAATCTCAAAATTTTGAAAACTCATCCTTCACAAGGTTGATTTTATCCCAAAGATACAATACATCCTCTTTACTTAGGTTTTTTAAATCAAAACCATATTCATTAAGAAAAAGTATCGTTCTTCCTTCGATAATTTTCTTTTTCATCGTATGAATCGCTCGATAGGCTAAAAATGTTTGATTTTCTCCTTTGAAATGAAAGCCGAAATTTGTTGCTAATATTGAATAAGTATCAGAATCAGTTAAATAAATGGGCCATTCGTCTTCAAGTAGTGTTGCGTAGGTTTGAAAGGCATTATCGAACTTACATTTTCGTGCTCCCCCTGTGCTATACGAAAAAATAGAGAGTCGATAGCTAAATGTTTCATGGAAACTAAACTTTGTTTTCCGAAAGTAATCATGAGAATGAACGTCGGGTTGGGTATGTTTGAAAGTTTCGTGTACACGTCGTAATAATGAGATGAAGTATTCAAAGTCGGTGAGGTTTTGGCAAGCATAAGTCGTATCATTAATTTGTATTTCATTATTATTATCATCAATTTTGATTACGTCCATTGAATAAATGGCATTCCATGGGAG
>JBOFGC010000484.1:0-5567 GCA_051648945.1 Bacilli bacterium | reverse complement strand
TCATCAATGATTACTAGGACACCTTTTGCAACACATAGTGCACAAACCGCATCTAGCCATTCTTTGTTCGCAAGGTGAACACCACCTTCTCCTTGAATGACCTCTAGCATCACGGCCGCTACATCGTTATCAAGGGCTTGTTGAAATGCGTTCATATCGTTATATGGTAAATGAACAAACGTTCCGAGTAATGGTCCAAAACCATCATGAATTTTACTTTGACCAGTAGCA
Organism: Bacilli bacterium; assembly: GCA_051648945.1. Classification (GTDB taxonomy): domain Bacteria; phylum Bacillota; class Bacilli; order JBOFGC01; family JBOFGC01; genus JBOFGC01. The sequence goes on along the minus strand of JBOFGC010000484.1, from coordinate 5,336 downwards.
CTCATTGTTGCAAACGTTCGACCATGAAAAGATTGTTGAAACGATATAATTTTCGATTTTCCAGTAGCTTTTCTTGCAAGTTTTATTGCAGCTTCATTTGCTTCTGCTCCACTATTGCAAAAAAACACGCGATCAAAATGAGTATTTTCTGTTAGAAGCGCTGCACATTTTTGTTGTAATGGCGATTGGAATAAATTACTCGTATGCCATAGCTTATCAATTTGATCTTTAAGTGCGGCTTGAACATGTGGGTGACAATGTCCTAAGTTCACTACCGCAATACCCGATGTGAAATCTAGAAAGCATTTCCCATCTTCATCATAGATGTATGAGCCTTTTGCACTTTGAGGTGTGATACTCCATCGTGCATACGTATCAAAAGGAATTCCCATTTTCAATCTCTCCTATCCAACATTTTGCGTTTGACTGTTCACAATCACTGTGCCGTGAAATCCAGTCGCAGTATACCAGCGTTCTTTCCCACTTACAATCCGTACTTCTTCAATAGCACCTTGTAGAGATTGAAGCGCACCTTCTACTTTTGGAATCATTCCTCCGTAAATCGTGCCATCTGCAACGAGTTCTGCGATGCCTTCTTGTGATATTTCTGGGATGAGTATACCTTCTTTTAAAATCCCTGGTACGTCTGTAACAAAGAGCATCGATGTTGCACCGAGCGCACTTGCTAATTGACTTGCCGCTGTATCGGCATTTATGTTGTATACTTGACCGTTACAATCCGTTGTAATTGGTGATACAACTACGACATACCCTTTGTCTAACAACGTCTCAACAATTGTTCCATCGACACTGCCAATTTCGCCAACCCAACCAAGCGTATCTTTGTCTTTATGCGGAACTGCTGTAAACATACCGCCATCACTTCCACTAAGACCTACGCTTTTTAGACCTGATTTTTGGAGCATACGTACAAGTTGTTTATTCATTTTTCCACATAACACCATATCAACAACGTCCAGCACTTCGTCTGTCGTTTTACGTAACCCGTTGACCATTTCTGTATGCAGTTGCATCTGTTGTACCGTTCGATTGATTGCAGGTCCCCCACCATGCACAATGACAATACGTTCACCTTGACTATGAAGCAAAGAGATACTTTCAAAAAAACTTTCGCTTAATTGTTCAAGTACACTTCCGCCACATTTTATAATAAAAATCCCCTTTTTGTTCATGATCTTTCTCCCCTATGAACGATAGCTTGCATTAATATCGATATATTTTTCCGTTAAATCGCATCCCCACGCAACGCCAGTACCATTTCCTAAATGTAAGTTGATTTTGATTTGTACAGTATCTTGTTGTAAATATTGTTTGGCATTAGCTTCATCGAACGGTTGTGGCACACTTTGTTTTAACATCATGATATCCCCGAGCCAGACATCAACTGTATCGGGATTAATTGTGATTCCGCTATGACCTATCGCACTTACAATTCGTCCCCAGTTTGCATCGCGTCCGTAAACAGCTGTTTTAACAAGACTGCTCATACACACTTTTTTGGCCCCCATTCGCGCTTCAACATCACTCAATGCACCTTCAACAATAACTTCGATTAATGTCGTTGCACCTTCACCATCACGTGCAATTTGGCGTGCTAATGATGCAAGTACTTCTTTCAGACTCTCATAAAATGATAACCATTCTGGGTGCGTTGGTGATAACGGATTATTATTTGCGTTGCCGTTACTCATTACAAATACCATATCATTTGTTGATGTTTCACCATCAACACTAATTTGATTGAACGTTTCTGCTGCAATCTGACGTAGTGCATCTGATAATGCTGTTTTTTCTACATTGGCATCTGTTACGACAAAACCAAGCATCGTTGCCATATTCGGGTGAATCATCCCTGACCCTTTACAAACTCCAAGTAGCTTCACTGCATTACCATCAATGGTTACACTTTCACTTGCATACTTGCTGACTAAATCTGTCGTACAAATACTTTCACAAAATGCATGAACGCTTTCCTCAGATTGCGATAATTGAATGGATGCAATGCCACTCTCTACTTTTTCGACTGGGAGCTGTTCCCCAATAACACCTGTTGAGGCGATTGCCACTGAATGGACATCCAGTTGTAAATGTTCTGCACATGCAACTCTCATTCGAAGTGCATTGTTGTAGCCTTCTTCACCTGTACAAGCATTTGCGTTTCCACTATTTACGACAACTGCGCGCACATTTTGATTTGCTTTTTCCATACTTTCTTTTGTTACTGTGATTGGTGCTGCGCAAAAGACGTTCGTCGTATATACCGCTGCACTTACTGTTGGTGTTTCACTATAGATAATTCCTACATCTTTTTTTGCATAGCGAATGCCTGCTGCAACGCCGCCATATTGAAAGCCGTTTGGAAGTAGGATTTTAGTATTTTTTTCTTGTGCTGTTGCTTGTTTTGTGCTCATTTTTTCACCTTTTATGGGTAAACAGGTAAGAATGTAAGACCGTCTGTTTCATTGAAGTTAAACATTACATTCATATTTTGTACCGCTTGACCCGCTGCACCTTTCATCAGATTATCTATTGTACTTACGATTGTTAACAAACCAGTACGCTCATCTACTGCTACACTTATATCACAATAATTCGACCCTTTTACTTCTTTTGTACTTGGCCATGAACCTAGAGGTCGGACACGAACAAATGGTTTATTTGCATAGGCCTCTTCATAGATTGCATGCACTTCTTCTGAACTCATTTTTTCTGTAAGTGTGACATACATCGTACACATAATACCGCGTAACATTGGTACGAGGTGTGGAGTGAACATAATCGGAGCAAGTTCACCGTTATACGCTATTAAAAGCTGTTGAATTTCTGGTATATGTTGATGTTGATGAATTTTATATGCTTTGAAATTTTCATTGATTTCTGAGTAATGTGTTCCTAAATTTAAAGATCGACCAGCACCAGTTACGCCACTTTTCGCATCAATAATAATCGGACTTTTTTGAACGATATTTGCTTTTGTGATTGGTAATAATCCTAATAGTGCCGCCGTTGCATAGCAACCTGGATTCGCTATTGTCTGTGCAAATGCGATATTCTCTTTGTTCCATTCTGTGAGTCCATAAACTGCACGCTGTACCGTTGTTTCGTTTCCAAACGGAAGATTATAGAATTCTTCATAAACTTCTGAATCTTTTATGCGTAAATCTCCACTTAAATCGATTACCTTCAAACCTAATTTTTCAAATTGAGGTGTCAGTTTATTCGAAATGCCATTTGGTGTAGCTAAAAAAACAACGTCGGCACATTCACTAATTGCCTCTGGATTGATCTCATTAAAAGCTAGTTCTGTAATTTTATACGTATGAGGATATGACACACTCAGCTCTTCTCCAACTGTCGATGAAGAAAAAATAGTGAGTTGCTCCAGATGCGGGTGATGTTGCAATATTCGAATTAACTCTACACCTCCGTAACCTGATGCGCCAATAATTGCTGCTTTCATGTCATTTCCCCCTTTATGTTTTAGTATAATAACTTTTCAGAATTTAATAATAATACATAATATACAATCGAACCGCATGAATTGCAAGTGTTTTTTGCATTATTTATACACTTTTTTGAATATTTAATAACTAAGTATGTTTTTAGTTTTAATTATTATTTACAAAATATTATTAATTTTCACATAAAAAGAGACGTATAATGAAGGCATAGCCTAAAAGGAGTTGAGTTTTGTGGAACAATATTTAATTGCATTAGATTTAGATGGTACACTATTAAGAAAAGATGGCACAATTGGTGTGCGTACAAAAGAAGTCATCGAGGAACTCATGCGAAACAACCATATTGTCATGATTGCAACTGGACGTCCATATCGTGCTTCACTTCCCTATCATCAACAGCTCTCATTAAATGGTCCACTCGCTTATTTTAATGGAGCCGCGATTGTACATCCGACTGACGATTGTTTTTCCTCTATCCATCGTCCGTTACCACTTGGTGTAACACAATCAATCATTAATAGCCTCGACCCTTCGACGTATTTGAATATTTTTGCAGAGGTGCATGATGATTTATATTTATTAACTGAAACAACAGATATGCTAAAGAAAATTTTTCATTTTGGTACACCAAAAGAAGTGTATGGCGACTTACTTCAAACATTACACCAAAGCCCTACAAGTCTTATTCTTCATACAACTGAACAATTCGCTCCACAGATTGAACACCTTTTAAGAACGTTTCATGCCACTGTAACGGACCATAAACGCTGGCAACCTCCTTATCATCTCATTGAAATTGTACAAAAAGGGGTTAACAAAGGAACCGCTGTTGAGTGGGTTGGACATCAATACAACATTCCGAAAGAGCGGATGATTGCCTTTGGTGACGAATGGAATGACGTTGAAATGTTTGACTACGTTAAGTATGGCATTGCCATGCAAAATGGCAGTGATCGCTTAAAAAAACGTGCATACGCTGTCACGAAAAGTCACGAAGAAGATGGCATTGCAACATTTTTAGCTGATTTCTTTTTAAAAGTATAGAACAGCATTTTGTTTCACCTACTATTTTTACAGCCAAAGTTGGCTGTGGGATTTCTCAATAGATGCGGAGGTTTTTCTGTATGGATAAAGGAATTCGTTCAAAGCGGTTTATCCAGCATGAATCTCATTGTTTTAATATGCATTTTTGAAAAATTCACCTATCACTTTTTGAAAAAGAACGCCCACAAAAACAAACCAGCCACCTCTAACTTTAGGGTGCGTTGTGTCTTCTCTTTTTTGTGAAGTAAGAAAGACATCTCCTTCGTTTGATTGTTCAATCAAGTGGTGGGAGGTGTTTTTTTTGGTGTTTGGTGGTGTGGTTGAGAATTGGGTGGGTGTTCTATTAGGGGGGAGCGAGGTGTTTGTTTGGTGTATTGTTGGGTATTCTGTCTTAATGTTTGGGCATTCGGGACTTATGTTTTTGGATACGGGACTTACTTGCTTTATTCGAGCTTACGTTTCGGCATTCGGCCCTTACGGTGCTTCATTCGACCCTTTCGTTTCGGCATTCGACCTTTACGTTGCTTCATTCGACCTTTGCGCTTCGGCATTCGGCCCTTACGTTGCTTTATGCGGCCCTTACTCTGCTTTATTCGACCCTTACGTTGCTTTATTCGGCCCTTACTCTGCTTTATTCGACCCTTACGCTTCGGCATTCGGCCCTTACGCTTCGGTATTCGACCCTTACTCTACTTTATTCGACCCTTACGCTTCGGTATTCGACCCTTACGCTTCGGCATTCGGCCCTTACTCTGCTTTATTCGACCCTTACGCTTCGGCATTCGGCCCTTACGCTTCGGTATTCGACCC
>JBOFGC010000483.1:0-5398 GCA_051648945.1 Bacilli bacterium | reverse complement strand
GGAAAAAGGTTGGAGTTGGTTTAGGAATTTGTTGTTTATTGCTAGTAAGTCAATTTGTCTTTCCCCGTAGTTTTCCGAAACTATCCATCAAAAGTGAGTCGATGTCCATTCCATTTAATATTGGCAGTCATTGTTGGCTCTCAAAAGGTGTAGGGAAATGTGTGGATATGATATATAAAAATGATTTGGACTTAGCACGCACGAAGCAACTCGTTTCTGTGCGCAATGGTGCCTATGTCGAATTAAACTTTTCATATGCTCCAGACGAAATGAAAGTGGTTCAAATCGCAAACGAAGAAAAAGAAGAAAGGGTTGTTGTGTTAAGTGGAAATGGTTTTAACGTGCCTCCAAAAAAAGGTATACACAATTATGTTGTAACGGGAACATGGGAAGAAGGAACAATTCCATTTGGTTTTCGAATCGAAAACAAGTAAAGGGTATTCCAAGAAATTGGAATACCCTTTACTTGTTTATTTGTAACCTTGTGCTGTTTCTTTTTCAATTTTTTTGCTAAATAATTTATACGCCCATAACTGATAACTAATTACGATTGGCACCATAATAATAGCTACCCAAAACATAAGATTTAATGTGTTATGACTTGCTGCTGCTTCGTATAAATCAGTGCCGTACTCCGCTTTAATACGAGACGGTAACATGAAAGGAAACATTCCGACAAAACCTGTAGCCACGCCTGTTGTAATCGTTAAACAAAGCGTTGTAAAAGCGAAACCAATTTTCTTTTTGAAGATAAGGAAAATCGTGACAACACTTAATACCATTGCAAGTGTTGGTAAAGCATAAAGTACTGGCATATCATTATAGTTATCAAAAGTTGTTGATCGATTCATCAAGATGATAAACAACATACTAAGCGTAATCGATGCCGCAACAGAGAAACTGCGTGCAGCTTTATATGCGCGTTCTGCTACAGGTCCACTTACTTTTAACATCGTCCATAACGCACCACTCGTAATAAAGGCAGTTACAAAGAAAGTTCCACCAATAAGACCAGCGCGATTGAACAGACCAAGTGTCGTTCCTTCATAGCCTTCTGGTCCAATTTCTAAACCGAAGAAAAAGTTTGTAAACGCTACACCGAGAAGGAACGCAATAATATAACTCGAAATGCTATGAATCCATTTGCATGCATTTTGCCATGTTGGATGATCATCTTTATGCATGAATTCAAGACATACTGCGCGGAAGAAAATCGCAAACAGCAATAAGAAAAAGGGAACATAGAGATAACTGAACATGTTTGCATATGTGAGTGGAAACGCAGCGAACGTTCCTCCTGCAGCAGTCACTAACCAAACTTCATTTCCGTTCCAAAATGGACCGATTGATTCTTGCAGTTGGTTGCGCTCTTTTCGGTCTTTTGCAAGATACGGAAAAAGCATTCCAGTTCCTAGTGCAAACGCATCGGTAACAAAATACATGAGCCAAAGCACTGTCCATAATACAAACCAAACTTCACTAATCATCTCATGAGACATGTGTTACGCCTCCTTCGTTTGTTGTATTCTCTTCTACTTCAGGTCCTTTTCGTGCCCATTTGAATAATAAATACATGTCTGCAATGAGCAACACGAGATAGAAGAATAGAATGGTAACAATTGAGAAGACAACTTGACTTAAACTAATTGGTGATACACTTTCTGCAGTTCGTAGTAAGCCGTAAACAGTCCAAGGTTGTCGTCCAACTTCAGATACAACCCAACCTGATAAAATCGCAATGTAAGGTAGTGGAATTGTATAAGGTAAGATTTTTAGGAACCATGTTGTGTTCTCTAATTTATTTTTTCTGTAGAGATATACAGAGAACCATGTTAAACCGATAAGTAACATACCGATTCCAACCATTAAGCGGAAACTATAGAATACGAGACTAACAGGTGGGTGTTCGTCTTCTGGAATATCATTTAAACCAATGACAGTTCCACCAAATGAGTTTGTGTATAAAAACGATCCCATCTTAGGAATTGTTAAGAACTCGAAATTTTCCTTATGTGATTCGCGCGGAATTTGAATTAAACTTAATCCCAAATCATCCGTTGTTTCCCAAACAGCTTCCATCGCAGCTGCTTTTGCTGGTTGCTTAGTTGCAACAAATGTTCCGTATTGATGACCAATAAGCGGTGTAACAGTTGCAGCAAACGTACCAAGAACGAGTGCATATTTAAATGATTTTTTAAAGAATTCAACATTCTGCTTTTTAAGAATATGGAAAGCAGATATACCGAGTACGAAAAATGAACCTACGATATATGCACTAACGACTGTATGAGCTAACATGTACCATGCGTATGGGTTTGTTAACAGTGCCATAATATCAACGATTTCAGCTCTACCATTTACGATTTGATAACCAACTGGATTTTGCATGAAACCATTCGCCGTAATAATCCAAAGTGCAGAAAAGTTTGTGCCGAGTGCAACCATCCACATTGAGAATGCACGTAATTTAGGTGAAAATTTGTCGCGTCCAAACAACCAAACACCCATAAAAGTAGATTCTAAGAAAAATGCTACGAGTGCTTCAATGGCAAGCGGCGTTCCGAATACATCGCCCATATACTTTGAGTATTCACTCCAGTTTGTTCCAAACTGAACGCTCATCGTAATACCAGTGACAACACCGAGTACGAAGTTAATTGTAAAAAGTTTTCCCCAAAAATCAGACATTCTACGATACATTGGGTTAAGTGTACGTGCGTATTTCGTTTCCCAAACTGCTAACAGAATTACTAAACCAATTGTTAAAGGAACAAAGATAAAGTGAAATCCAACAGTGAGAGCAAACTGAATACGGCTTAGAAAAAGTACCGAATCCATAATAAAGAGACCTCCCTAGGTTGTTAAAAATGCATTATTTACAATAAATAATAGCGTATATGTGAAATAATACACAATGATTTACACTTGTGAATATAGCTTAATTTTCAAATATTTGTCTGTTTTGTGACATACTTCACAAACTGGAGTATGAAATGTAGAGGAATTGTAAAATAATCCAAAAAAAGTTGAAGAAAGTATGACCATTCTTCAACTTTTTTGACTTTTTGGTGGGACCATATCTACGCCACCAGGATGAAAAGGATGACATTTAGAAATGCGTTTGACCGTAAGATACGAACCTTTTAGTGCACCATGTACTTCTAATGCTTCAATGGCGTAGTGAGAGCAAGTAGGATAAAAACGGCATGATGGGCCTTTCCAAGGAGAAATATAGCGTTGATAAAAAACAACGCTACGCTTTAATACACGTTTCATTGATTATTTTCCTCTTTTTGTGCTTCAATTTCATGAGGAAGTGGATCAATTGTATGTTCAACACTATAAGCTTTGTTTGTAGTAATGACAGTAAGTAGCAAGACAATGACAATAACGGCAATAGAAAACCAGACGAGCATCATATAAAATCTTCCTTTCATTTCTATAATATAATAGAAGTAAATATTTTTGTATTTTGTACTTCTATTCTATAATAGAAGTACAAAGATAGCAAAAATAGATTGTTGAGTAGGTGGAAAAATGTACAGAACATATCAGGATTATTTTTCGAATTCAGTAGAATTATGGCTAGGTGAGTATCCAGGTGAAGCGGTAGACCATGTACTCGGTTACATAAGACAAGGCGAGCATTGGCTCTGTACAATTCATCGAAGTAGAGGACTAGAATTTCCGGGTGGACATATCGAGAGTGGCGAAACAGCTGAAGAAGCTCTTTGTCGCGAAGTTCTCGAAGAATGCGCCGTAAAAATAAAAAATTGCACATACGTGGGCTATTACAAAGTCCAACGAGATGGCACTAGCTTTACAAAAGGAATCTATCACGCAGAAGTCGATCAAATTTTAGAGCCAACAGAATGGCTAGAAACATGTGGACGCATGTTTGTAAAAAACAACGAACTACTTTCACCAAAACTCGGGGAGTGGAGCTTCATTATGAAAGATGAAACATTACAAACAACACTAAAATGGTTATACAAATCAAACATCATCACGCCTTTTGATATACAAGCAGAAACACAAAAGTACTAACTAAACAGAAGTGAGCACCAAAATTGATTGCACAAAACAAATACATGGATAAAAGGGTTTATACGTGCCCAACATTCCATCAGAAAGCTAGATATCATCAGTGATTGGGATGCTTCTGGTGTTATGGATACGTGATGTTTGTGTAAGTCTTACGCAAGTGAAGCTAATTTGTACGCAATGTAGAGCAAGAGTTACGCAAGTAGAGGCAACTTGTACGCAATGTAGAGCAAAAGATACGCAAGAGAATCCAACTTGTACGCAATGTAGAGCAAGAGATACGCAAGTAGAGGTAACTTGTACGCAACGAGGAGAAAGAGATACGCAAGTAGAGACAACTTGTACGCAATGTAGAGCAAGAGATACGCAAGTAGAGGTAACTTGTACGCAACAAAGAGCAAAAGATACGCAAGAGAATCCAACTTGCACGCAACAAAGAGCAAGACTTACGCAACCATCCAAAACTTAAGACAAGTGCTCCCAAACGCAACGAATCTCATTTTCACAGAAAATAACCATGAACGCGAGCGTAGCCTTTTTCACAACCCACAGATGAAAAGTTTTAACGCGACCATGAACACTTCGTTGAAGGGTACGGAGACAGGCAACGGAGACTCCCGTGGAATCAGGCACACGGCCGCCCCGAAAGGCACGCGGAGTTGCCTGGCGTAGTACCCCAGTTCTGCACAAACATACGTGAGATTCCATTTAATTTTCACAGAAAAAGGCACAGTCTTCAAAAAGACCATACCCCAATTCAACCTCACCGAACTGCACGAGGTGCTCCACCCATCCACTCCGCACAATCAGGTAGCGAAAACTTCGCAAAGTTTTCATGAAATTTCAGAAGCAACGCATTTGCTTGCTTCGCATACGCTTCTTTATCTTCCCACATACTTTCCGGATAAAGGATATTCGGTTGTATTCCCTCAATTTTTTTCGGTACATGAAATCCAAAATATGGCTCAGTGAAAAATTCACTTTGTGCGAGTGAACCATCTATACAAGCATCAACAATTTTTCGAGTGACCGGAAGTGGCATACGATTGCCCACTCCATAAGGTCCACCACTCCATCCTGTATTAATGAGCCATACATCTACAGTGTTGTCCGTCAGTTTTTGTGCGAACAATTCAGCATAAACGAACGGATTAAGTGGCATAAAAGGTTCGCCAAAGCACATAGAAAAGGTAGCAATTGGTGCGGTAACGCCTTGTTCTGTGCCTGCTAGTTTACTCGTGTAGCCACTTAAAAAATGATAGATTGCTTGTTGCTTCGTTAGTTTACTAACAGGAGGAAGCACACCAAACGCATCCGCTGTTAAAAAAATGATATTTTTAGGTTGTGCAGCGAC
>JBOFGC010000482.1:0-1338 GCA_051648945.1 Bacilli bacterium | reverse complement strand
ACCATCTTTAAAGATAACGAATCTTTTTTCTTTAAAATGAAAAGAGAGTAAGTAGTCATTGCTTTTGAATTGAATTTGGTACTTTAAGTTCGATTTCCAAAGAATAAATTGATTCTCTGACCAATTTTTGCTGCGAAGTTGAACGGTATCTCTACCGCATAATACATCGTATTCACTTTTTGATTTTCGATAGAGGTATGGATAGTTTGGGTGCTCACCACAAGTATCACAGTTTTCCTTCTTTGACTGAGTCATATTGATGGAAAAGTGCTGATTCGTCCATAAATCAAAGGTGACGTATTTTTTTTGTAAATCATCTTTCATCCCAAGTAAGTACTTCAAGCATTCCATAACTTGAAAGGATGTTAAGTGTGACACAGTAGGAGAGAGAATACCATAGTTGTCACAAGTATAGCCCATTTGTGGAGCTGTTTCTAATATGCATGAGAGACACGGAGTTTCACTAGGAAGAAACGTATACGTCATTCCACTGCTTCCCAGACACCCCCCATATATCCACGGAATGTGATATTTATAGGCAGCATCGTTAATTAAAAAACGTGTATCGAAGTTGTCACTTCCATCAAGGATGATGTCGACACTGGTTAGGTACTTCTCAATAGAAGAAGGGGTTATGTCATCGACAAAGGCATGAATTGTTATTGATGAATTAATACGATGACCATGATTTTTTGCTGCAATGGCTTTTGGGATATAGTTTATGGCATCTTCTTCAGTAAACAATTGTTGTCGTTGTAGATTACTCATTTCAACATAATCCCGGTCAATAATCGTAATGGTACCCACGCCGGCACGTACGAAATGCTCGAAACAAGAAGTGCCAATTGCGCCACATCCGATAATGCAGACATGTTTATTTGCTAGTAACTGTTGACCTTCTTCACCCACTTTTGAAAACAGGATTTGCCTTGAATAGCGTTCCATTCTATAATTATCCTCCAATATAAGACATTTCAATTTTTTTTTGAGGAGCTTTTTTTGCTAAAAGTTGTAGGCGTTCCTCAGAGTAGCGATCCATTCGCTCGGACCATATCGATGTAATCAGTGTTTCTAAATCAGCGTCGTTTTGAATCTTTCTTAGTTCAGATTTTAAGTCATAGCCTTTGTTAGCGAAGAGGCATGTATAAAATTGTCCATTAGCAGAAATTCTTCCCCTCGTACATGTTCCGCAAAATGCTTCTGTAATAGAAGAAATAATGCCGACTTCGCATGTAGTGTCTTTATATAGATAACGCGTTGCTACTCCATGATGATTAGTTGAAGGGGTAGGCGATAATTGAAAGTGATTTTGTAAAATGTCTAATATTTCATTTTTTG
>JBOFGC010000481.1:0-3564 GCA_051648945.1 Bacilli bacterium | reverse complement strand
CCAAGCGATATCAAAACAATGGAGGCGATTGGGTTAATGGTCCATTCCAATCAAGGTTTAGCGAGGTTGAATTAGGTTTCTACGAAAATAATGAACGTGTTGCATACATTAGTAATAAAATGTTGAATATTGAAAACGCAAAAGTACGAGGTACTTTTGCGTTTGGTGTTTTCGGTTTTGTTGTTGATTCGAACGGATCAACATCAATTAAGAAAGTCGGGTGATTTGAATGGCAACTTATACTCAATTAATTGCGCCGAGTAATGCATATCGGTTGGAAGTTACGATTACGCAAAACAGCCAAAATATAGCCAATAACACATCAAACGTAACTGTTACTGGTGTTATTCGCAGAGTTAGTTCGTATCACTCTGCAAAATGGACGAGTTCTAGTAACTCAATCAACATCAATGGAACAACGAATGCACCAACAACCGCGTATGATTTAGCTTCTAAAACCGCAGTGCAGATTTTCTCTTATACTAGAGATATTGCTCATAGTGATACTGGAGTAAAAACACTTTCGGTAACGTGGAGCTTTACTGGAGGAGATACCAGTTCTAGTTATAATCCAAAAGGAACAATAACTTGTTCGCAACCATTAACAACAATCGCGCGAGCGAGTACGGTCTCTCTGTCTGCTAGTTCGATTGATTATGGTGGTTCTTTTAGAGTAAATATCGATAGAAAGTCGTCTTCGTTTATACATACGGTAACTGTTAAAAGTGCTCAAGGTAACACATTGACTTATACTGGTGTTGGAACGTATCAAGATGTTACAATACCCGGATCGTGGCTAGCTAGTTTTACGAGTGGTAGCTCAACAACAGGAACAGTTACGGTGCAAACGTATAACGGTAGTACAGCGGTTGGCAGTGCTACAAACAACGGGTTTACAATCACGGTTCCAAGAGGGAACGCTTGGTTGTCGGCGTCGTCGGTCGCTTATGGCAGTGAATTACAAGTGAATATATCAAAGGTGCATACAACACTATCGCATTATATTACTGTATCGTTGCCAAACCGAAGTACGAATTGGACTACAACAAGTACTGCGAGTAAAATGACTATTCCTTGGAGTTGGTTAGATGGATACACGAATGGCGTTAGTGCCGGCGGTACTGTAACAGTTCAAACAAGGAATGGATCTACAAACATCGGTTCGGCATTCAGTTTGGCACTAACATCACCTGTTCCGTCAAGTGTTGTACCAACAGTGAGCATTGCTAGAACCGCATTCAATAGCGGATTGAGCGGATTTAACGAACCAATTCAAGGCGTTTCAACAATGACTTTAACAAGAACTTGTGCAGGAACCTACAGTTCGTCGATTTCAAAAACTGAGTGGTGGGGTGATGGCATTGGGTCTAGTAGTGCTGCAGCAATAAGTTTTACTGCTATGCAAAAAAATCCACAATATATATATTGTAGGGTTACGGATAGTCGCGGTAGAACTGCGCAAGTTACTTATACGTCATGGAATAACGGATATTCAAATCCGACGTTATCATTGTCTGCCGTTGGTAGATGTGATGCTAATAAAGTGTTTTTAAATGATGGTACTTACTTTAGATTTGTTCCGACGTTTAGCTTTACTTCGTTGAGTGGCGTTAATAGTGTTACGATGCATCATAAAATAAATACATCTCCAGAGTGGACATATACTTCAAGTTCGCCGAGCTCCGGAACAGTATACGGACCGGATGGCGCAGGACGTTTAGAAAAAACAAAAACATTCACAGTTACGATTACAATTACAGATAAAATTGGTCGTAGTGCTACAGCAACAAGCATCATTCCTGTTACAAATGTAATGTTGAATTTTCCTACAAATGAACGGTCCATCGGGATAGGTCAATATGTAAATAAAGATGATACGTGCCAAATTGGTTGGAATACCGAGGTTGCCGGAACGATGCGAAGTACTGGGATATCGTATGCACCATCATTTGTTCAAAGTTCGGATGAACGATTAAAAAGAGATATTCAAGAAGTATCAAATAAACAAATGTTCGATTTAATCAATGGTGTTGAAGTTAAATCCTATATTTTGAAAACAACACGAGATGATGTTGAAGAAATAGAAGAAGATGTTGATGCTCATCGTGATCTTGGTTTAATTGCTCAAGAAATACAAGAATTCGAAGGTTCGGAATATATATTAACGAATCACGAAGAATTGGGTTACGGCGTAAACAATTATGCACTAACATCTGCTTTGATTGCTGCTTTGCAATACGAGGTTTCGGTTAGAAAAGAGATAGAATATGAATTAGAAGCACTTTACAAACGGATATCAACCTTAGAAAGTGCTTTTTTTGATGGAAAGGGGTGATACTTTTGATTAAGTTTCCAGAAATAATTCTGTATAGGGGTGTTACTAACATAGTAGAATTCGATTTTAGCGAGTTTGAATTCAGGGGTTATCCTATCGTGTTTACAATTAAGGATATGAATACAAATCGCTTAATTACAAGAAGTTTGAATGAAAGTAATTTAGATGCAAATCGATGTGCATACATTGAGTTTTTGCCAGATGATACAAAAAAAATGACAAGCGCTCATTATTTATACGATTTGGTTCATCATTTAGAAGAACGATTACTGGCACAATGCTTGCCTTCGAAATTAACAATTAAAGAAACTGTAGGAGGTATTCAATGATTAAAGTAAAAAATACGTATGTCGATAGAGGCCCGAGAGGATATATATATACTCCTGTAATCGAAGATAACGTTTTAAATTATGAAAACGATGGCGGTTTACCGAATCCAAAACCAGTAGATCTGAACACATTGATAGACCCAACTAGAAAAGAAGTTGAAGAATCTAGATACGATTTAAAAGGGACGCTTTGTGATGATTTAAATGCTAGGTTAGTATCTGATTTTTCGCAATTGCAAGAAAAAAGAGCGGTAGAATATGGTGTGAGAAGAATTTTAGGTGCTACATCTCCAATTTTAGAACGAATCGGAGCTTCTGTTGGGAAAGTGTCAAATATCAGTTTAGATGATTTGGATTCGGATGATGATTTTGCGTTTTTTGATGATATGGTCAAAGAGGTTAAAATCGCATCGAATGGAGCTATTTTTTACAAAGGCGAAAACGGATATGATGCATTAACTGATTGCGATTGGATGATTGAAATTCCGAGATTCTATGTAAAACGAGAAACAAACGGCGTTTATTTTGACGAGTGGGTTTGTTTTGAGGCACGACATGACTATGTTCCGCACGAACTTTTCAGAGATGGCGAAAATGGTGGATATCTAAGAAAAGTGTATATAGCTAGATATAAAACTGGTGTTGTTGCAGGAAAGGATGTTTCACGTCCTGGATTATTTCCAGTAGGTTCCCGCCATTTGGCGAGCTTTAGAGCTGCGGCTCAGTCAAAAGGTGAAGGTTGGCAACAAATCGATGTAGCATATGTTGATGCAATTCAAATGTTGTACAAAGTTCGTTTTGCACACTTGAATAGCCAAAATATTTTCTTAAATAATGCTACAAACTACCGTTATACCGGAAGTGATACGGCACAAGTTGCGGAAACGAATACAAATAGAA
>JBOFGC010000480.1:0-1905 GCA_051648945.1 Bacilli bacterium | reverse complement strand
ATGTGTTGGGGTTATTTTTATTTGTATGTTTAAGTATTTTCCTCATGTGGAAACGTCGTTGGCCAAAAATGTTAGCTGCACAAATGGTTGGGTTATACTGTATTCTGTTGAGTATTTTAATCTTTTCGCATGATAGTTTGTATATGGCGTTAACGAGAGAAGGACAGTTACAAGGAAGTTCTATTGTCCGTTCTACCTTGGCTTTGTTTTTTAAAGATGCAAGTAGTGGTGAACCGTTTCAGATGGCTTTAGGCGGTGGAATGATAGGAGCGGTTGGTTTTGTAGTGTTGTATTATTTATTTTCAAGCGTAGGAGCAAAAATCGTATGTATCGTGCTCTTTATTATGGGTGCGCTCCTTGTTACGAATCGTAGCATTAAAGACACATTTGGTAGAATGATTGCTGCGTTTTTCCATTTTTCTCGCAGACAATCAAAACTAGCTTTTGGAGATACACTGTCCCTATTTCGCCGTATGAAAGAACGGAAGAAACAAAAGCCAGAAAAAAAGCCTACGCGACGAATGGGTGTTGCAGTTACGCCACCTTCTGAAGAAGAGGATGATCAGTTAGTCATTGAGTCGTTTCAACGTGAGGTTGTACCTGAAGTTGAAAATCTAGAGAATAATATTGAAACTGAAAATCACCGTGGGCAAGTGCAGTTCCGTTTTGAAGCACAACAAGTACAAAAGCCAAAAGATTCTCCTATAAAAAATGAGGGAGAAGAAGGCGTTACAAGTGTGGTAGTCTTAGAAAATCCAAACTACTCACTTCCGAGTATTGACATGCTCGTTCGACCGAAACAGAGTAGTCAACCAAAGGAAGACCAACAAAGCGTACAACAAAATGCCAAAAAATTAGAAGAAACACTTCTAAGTTTTGGTGTGCGAGCAAAAGTAAAGAAAGTACATTTAGGACCTTCTGTAACAAAATACGAAGTGTATCCAGACGTGGGTGTGAAAGTAAGTCGTATTGTGAACTTAACAGATGACTTAGCGTTAGCACTTGCAGCAAAAGATATTCGGATAGAGGCACCAATTCCAGGGAAAAGCGCAGTTGGAATCGAAGTGCCAAATGATAAAGTAAGCATGGTAACACTTCGTGAAGTCATTGAAAGTCCGAATTTCATATCGAATGGGAATCCATTAGCAGTTGCACTTGGACGTGACATTACAGGACAAGCAATTATCGGTGAACTCAATCGTATGCCGCATTTACTCGTTGCAGGCGCAACAGGTAGTGGGAAAAGTGTATGTATCAACGGCATTATTGTTTCTATATTAATGCGAGCAAAACCAAAAGATGTAAAATTGATGATGATTGATCCGAAAATGGTCGAACTAAATGTGTATAATGGGATACCACATTTGTTGACTCCGGTCGTAACGGACCCTCGCAAAGCGTCAATTGCACTGAAAAAAGTAGTCAGTGAGATGGAACGTCGTTATGAGATGTTTAGTGAAAGTGGTACGCGAAACATAGAAGGCTATAATGAATGGGTGAAAAAAGCGAATGCAAGTGACGGTTCGAATATTCAAGAATTTCCGTATATCGTCGTCATTGTCGATGAGTTAGCTGACTTAATGATGGTTGCGAGTAACGATGTCGAAGATGCGATCACACGACTCGCGCAAATGGCACGTGCAAGTGGAATTCATTTGATTATCGCCACACAACGACCAAGTGTCGATGTTATTACCGGAATCATTAAAGCGAATATTCCTTCTCGTATTGCGTTCGCAGTAAGTTCGCAAACAGATTCACGTACAATCATTGATATGGGCGGAGCTGAAAAATTACTCGGACGAGGAGATATGCTCTACTTACCTGTAGGTGAAGCGAAACCTGTGCGGATTCAAGGTGCATTTCTTAGCGATGATGAAGTAGAACAAGTCGTTCAACATTGTA
>JBOFGC010000479.1:0-2095 GCA_051648945.1 Bacilli bacterium | reverse complement strand
GATTCGAAACAAATCGGTACTACTCAATATTTTACTTGTCGCATGTCGGCCAAACGCCATTAAACTGTCGGCAAAGCTCATGCCTTTACCGTTATCAATCACACGCACAGAGGATATTCCACTCTCTTCAACAAACACCTGAATATGTGTTGCTTCCGCATCAATGCTATTTTCCACAAGTTCTTTCACAACACTGATTGGACGCTCTACAACTTCCCCCGCTGCAATTTGGTTGGCAAGTTGATCACTTAAAATATGAATCGCATTCATGTTTTTCCCTCACTCACTTTTGCAGTTTGTTCTGTAGCTCGTAAAGAATATTCATCGCTTTCATTGGTGTTAATTCTAAGATGTTCGTTTTCTTTAACTGATTGAGCACATACTCTTCGTCTTTTCCTTTTTGCGGAATACGCTTTGGCTGTGTGTTCTTTTCTTCTTGGAAAAAGGACATTTGCTCTGCATCTTCTTTTAAAACTGTTTCTGTTGGTGCTTCCGTCACACCAACGACCGTTACACTTTTTTCATTTTCAAAGTTGTGTAACAATTGTTCTGCACGCTCAATTAAATTCGCAGGAAGCCCCGCTAATTGTGCCACATGGATTCCATAACTTTTGTCAGCAGGACCTGGCTGAATTTGGTGTAGAAACACAACTTGTCCGTTTACTTCCGCTGCGGTTACATGCACATTCGCAAGTGCTGGAATCTGTTGGTCAAGCACCGTTAATTCGTGATAGTGTGTACTAAATAATGTGCGCGCACCAATTTCTTGTGCGATATATTCCATAATTGCTTGCGCGAGCGCCATTCCGTCATACGTGCTCGTCCCGCGTCCGATTTCATCGAGTAAAATGAGACTATTTTTCGTCGCATGATGAACAGCATGTGCCGTTTCCATCATTTCGACCATGAACGTACTTTGACCACTTGCTAAGTCGTCACTTGCACCAATGCGCGTAAAGATTTTATCAAATACAGGCACTGTCGCTGACTCTGCAGGCACGCAACAGCCAATTTGTGCGAGGATGCTAATGAGGGCCACTTGGCGCATGTACGTACTTTTACCACTCATGTTCGGTCCGGTAATAAGAAGCATGCGTGATTGCTCCGTCATTGTGCAGTCGTTTGCAACAAACGTCTGTGCTGGAATCATTCGTTCTACAACGGGATGACGTCCTTGAACAATGCGCAATTCATCGGTTTCACTGAACGTCGGTACAATCCAGTTGTACGTCGCACTTACAGATGCGAGACTTTGAAGAACGTCTAATTCACTCACACCTTCTGCTAACTTTTGGAGCTCACTCACATGTAGCGCAATACGCGTTCTCACTTCAGCAAACAGTTCACTTTCAAGTTTCTCTATATTTTCTTCTGCTTGTAAAATAAGCGCTTCTTTTTCTTTTAATTCGGGCGTAATAAAACGTTCTGCGTTGGCAAGTGTTTGTTTTCGTTCATAACGACCTTCTGGCAAACTACTCACTTGCGCACGTGTTACTTCAATATAGTAGCCAAACACTTTATTAAAACCAATTTTCAACGTTCGAATGCCTGTTTCCGCGCGTTCACGCGCTTCAAGTTCTGCGATCCACACTTTCCCATTTTTCCTTGCATCTCGGTAGCTGTCGAGTTGTTCGTTCCAGCCTGGTGCGATCACATCGCCATCTTTTACCGTATGACCAGCGGTATCACTGATTGCACTTTCTAAAATGCCAACCACTTGTGGAAGAGGTGTAATATGTTGTCTCAACTGTTGTAAAAGCGGTGCAGATGCATTTTCCAACTCACCTTGTAAAAGTGGCACTGCATGAAGCGTGCGCTTTAAAAACAGTAAATCTTTCGGACTCGCCGTCCCGCTTGCAATGCGACCTGTCAAACGACCAATATCATACACATTCTTTAAATGATCACGAATGGCTTCGCGCTGAAACATTTCCTGTTTCAGTTCAAAGACTGCTTGTTGACGCTTCAGAATTTCACTTTTTGACGCAAGTGGTCGGTCAATAAACGTCTTCAATAAACGACCACCCATGCTCGTACTCGTATCATCTAATAGCCAAAGTAACGATCCTTTTTGAACGCCATGACGCAGACTTTC
>JBOFGC010000478.1:0-4811 GCA_051648945.1 Bacilli bacterium | reverse complement strand
GTTCCATACACTTAGGTTGTCGTAAAGTGTTTTTTGTAAACTGAAGTTTTTTTGGGATAGTCAATTACTATTTACGTTGAACAAGTTGTCTGTAAAAGTCCTGTAAAATTTTAAACGAATAGAAAAGAGAGCATTGATTTCCGGATTGGAAGCGAATAGAGAGTCTGTATGAATATTTAGTATAATAGTAGATAAAAATTTAGGATTTCACGCATTTTTAGTCAATAATATTGTAGAATATAGGAAGATTATGGCGAAGGAGAGTGAATGATGTGGAGAATGAGATTACGCAGATTTTACGCGAGTATCCCAAAAAGACGATTGAACTTTCAGTAATCGAAAATCAATGCCTTCATTTATTTTCATCGTATGGTGAATTTGCGACGTGTATGCTGTTGTTTGAGAATCAAGGGTTGATTGAAGCGGTAAAATCGAAGGGCCGGAAATTTGGTTCACCATCACTTGCCTATTGCTATCGTATAAAACAGAAAAAGATGAGTGTTTCCTACCATGAGGAAATCGAAGCACTTCGTTTGCAACTGGATGAGAGAATTGACATGGACGTATATTACCGAGTAGGGAGTATGATCTTTTTTGAAGATAAAAAGTATCTTGAAAAAATTAGTACGTATATGCAGTTGTATAAAGATGGACAACCCATTGCGGCGCCAGCACCGGAACGTAGTTCAGATATGGTTGGCAATGAAAAGTGGTTGGATGACGAGGGCGGTAGAGAACTTCTGAAACGCATTGGTCTTTTAGAATGGATAAACATATATCCCGTTGCAGACCCATTGATGTTTGCTGTGAATCCAAATCGATTTCATGAAAAAAATCACGCGCATATTATATTGGAAAATAAAACGACGTATCATGCATTAGCGCATATCATTGAGCAGTTACCGTTTACGACGGTCATTTATGGTGTGGGAAATAAGATAGTGAAGAGCTTAGCGCAATTTGAACAACAATTTCCGATTGCGGGAAAACATGATTTTTATTATTTTGGTGATTTTGACCGTGCAGGAATAAACATTTTGTATTCTCTTTCAAAACGTTATGAAGTGAAAATTGCGTATCCCTTTTATTACGCGTGTTTGGCATTTCCACCTCGTTTTGGTAAAGAGAATCAAAGTTCACATGAAGGAAGTTTAGCCTATTTTTATTCGCTATTTCCTGAGGATGTAGCAAATAACCTAAAAGGTCTTCTAGAACGAGGCGCCTATTATCCACAAGAGGTGCTCACAACGAAAAGCATTCAACGTATTGGAAAGGAATTTCAATGGAACAATCAATAGCGACATTATTAACAGGATATGCAGAACGGATGCGACGACTTGCTCTTTTTGATCCTTTGCTCGAACTCGATCGGAAACGGGAGACAGATAGTAAAGGAAACATAATTGATGTAAAAGGGTTGGGGATGTTGTTGCTTTTGTTCTTTTTTGAACAAAAATTAAAACGCAACTATAAAGTCGGCGTTCGTCAATTAGGGGAATTTATTCGTGCGAGTACACACGAAACGTATGAATTTACGGATGAAAGAGCAATCGCGCTGGCACGCACATTACTTACGACGTTTCGCCCATCTTCTGGGAAAAAAAGATCGTACAAGTTTTTTAACTGGGAAAGCAAACAAGACGATGAAGTTTTCTATAGCATATTAAAAACGAGTGGTTCAGATATTAAAGCAAATGAACAATACTACACATTAGATGAAGATGGGCTCGAACTCATTTTTGCCACGAAAGAATTTTACGCAGAGTTTCAACTTAGTATTAATCAACTTATGCTGCGTAAGCAACTAGAAAAAGGTGAATTTCAAGGCGCAATCAGACAAATCAATGAGATGAGTGTGAACGTTGAAAGTCTCGAAATTCGAATACAAAAACTAAAGTTTGAAATTAAAAGAAACATTGTTAGCGAAAAGACATACGACATGTATCGTGATTTAGTGCAAGAGATCGTCAGTCGACTGCGAATGGAAAGCGATGAATTCAAAGAAATCCATACGTTTGTACGTGAAACACGTGACCGTATTTATAATGATGATTTTGCGAAAACAATTGAAGAGAGTGCAACGTATCTGCATGAGATCATAAGAGAGTTAGAAAAAGTACATCAAGAACATACGGCACTGCTTCAATCGGCACTCGTTTTAAGTACAGTAGCGCTAGAAGCTGCACAACAGTCACTCTATTATTCTGGTATTCAATCATTCAATTTTAATGAAGAAATCGTATCGCGTATCGTTGCCACGCCATTACCTGTTGATGCACTAGTAGGCGCATTTGCCCCATTTGGTGGGATTATGCAACAAGAAATGTGGTCGCCACTTGCAGTGTTTTCTGAACAAAATATCGTAAATCCGAATGCTGATTTACGTACAGAGGCGGAATGGCTTGAACTACAAGACGACGCTGAATTACCAACGTTTTATAAAAAAATTGGACAACAATTTACAGCGATAATGACGTTGTTTCTGGCGTATCGTCAAAGTTGCGATCAACCATTAAGTTTACGTGACTTTATTATCTATTTACAGAACAATGGTGAATCAGCATTATTAGAGCAGCGACCGTTTTATTGGTTATGGATTATTCTTCATCAGCGCTCACCTCTTGGTAAAAGCGAAGAGCAAGAAGGCAAAACAGTACTAGATGGTGTGCTCGCTCTATTAGGGGATGAAGTACTTATTATTTCTGAAGAAAAAGAAATCATTAAAGTAACGGAACGCTATCAAATCTGTAACCTACGAATTGAATTTGAGGGAGAAAATCATGTTATTTGAGGAAACAAAAATCATAGATGCATTTGAAATGTACACACTGTTAGCAAAACATGGAACGTTACAAGGACAACATACAGCCATATATAAATCAGACGACGATGTGAGAAGTTTGCTCGACCGTTTTGCAGAAAAAGTAGATTGTACAATTATATTTACACTCGATGAATTACATCTTGTACCACTTACGAAACTATCACCTTTTCATATAAACAATGAGTGGTTTAAGAAGCACTATTTACGCTCTGGTGCAACGAATGCAGACATATATTTACTCTATTTTTCAACGATTGTTTTGTTTGGTTCGTTTTACGATTCGTATGAAATGAATGAGCCAACCCGTGATTTTTTACACATTTCACAGTGGATTGAACTGATGAATGAACGAATGGAAGCGCTCAAAGGGCGTGGGGAAGCAACGCTTGTCGAAAAAACAGAAGAGTTTCGCTACAATTGGCAGCTTATTATTGAGAAATGGGAACAGTTGGATGATTTGAAAGAGACGGCAAAACGACAATCAGGGAACACGCTTAGTCGGGTTAGTTTTTTAGATACGGTTCGTAAGTTTCTCATTGAACAACAACTTGTCATAGACATTGGACAAGATGAACTGGCCTTAACTGAAAAAGCGAAGGCAATTATCCAGCGATACTTTATGGAAATTGATTATAACAAAGGTATATTAGAATTTTTATATGCGTTTGAAAGAGGAGGAATAAACGTTGCCGAGCATCAGTAAAATTCGTTTAACGAATGTCGTATATGAAGATGGAATGAAACGTTATCAAGATGAAGAGTTCATTTTTGATGGTCATAATGGCGCGATTGTTTTAGAGAACGGCGGTGGAAAGACAGTATTCATACAAACAGTGTTGCAATGTATGTTACCGAAAACATCGCTCGCAGGTCGTCATATTAAAGATACGCTGCAACTTGAAGTTGCTCCTGCTCATATCGGAATAGAGTGGATTATTAACGAAAATCCAAGACACTATGCTGTTACATGTGTCACGCTGCATCTTGGAAGTAAAGGTACTGTCGAAGCGTTGCGCTATGTGCATGAATACTATGGAAACTCAGATCATGCGCTAAGTCATATCCCTTTTGTGAAAAAAACAGAGGATAGCGTACGTCCTGCAGACCGCGGTGAAATGCTAGATTATTATAATGGTATGAAGAATAGCCATCCAAATCTTGCCCATACGTTTGATACGGACCGCGACTATAAGTTTTTCTTAGAAGAGAAATTCAATATAATTGCCGATGAATGGGAAAGTATTGTAAAAATAAACAGCTCTGAAGGTGGAATTGAAGCGTATTTTGAAGCATGTAAATCAGCAAATGATTTGTTTGACCGCTTGCTTATTCCAACGGTTGAGAGTTCGATTATGAATTACGATGCGAAACGCTTTGCAAATACGTTTGAATTAGAACGCAGTAACTTTCGAGAACTCCAAAATTTACTACGACTAATTGAAGAAAATCAAGAAATTGAACAACAACTTTCCTCGTATGTCGAAGTGTTTATCGGTTTAGATCAGAGTGAAACAACATTTGCAGCGGAAAAAGGGTATGCACGTGCAGTCTATGAATGGCTAGAAACTGAGATTCATCGATTAAATGAAGGGATTGCTGAAACAGAACAACAAGTAGTTCAACTACAAAAACAACGCGATGAACATACGTTTAAAGAACAATCGTTTGCGCTTCGGAATGAAGAAGCACGATTATCTAGTATGCAGACTTCATATCAACGAAGTGTTGGTGAGTTAGCAAAAGTTGAGGAAGATTTAAAGCGAATTACAGATGAACATGATAGCTTGGCGTTCGCGCAACTTCAACGTCTTTGCGAAGAAAAAGAACAACTATGTGCAGCTCAACAGCAGTTGTTACACTCATTAGATGCTGAAGAAGATGTGAATGCACTACTACAATCTTTTAAAGTTGCATCAGGAAAATTACATGGCGGTTTTCAAAATCAACTGAACAAAATTGAGGATGAAAAGAATAAACTAACAAGCAT
>JBOFGC010000477.1:0-3899 GCA_051648945.1 Bacilli bacterium | reverse complement strand
CACCTCGAACGGATTCCGTTCCATAATGGTGATTTTGAAATAGTGGTCCTATTTCGCAAACAATTTCTACTGTACCTTGCTGCTCTGGTCGAATGGAGAAACCAACACATCCAATAATAAAACCAGTATGACGATGAATGACAATCCATTTGCCCCACTCATACTTATTTTTTTCTATTGTACAACGATTTAGCCAAGAAAAAAAAGTAACATTCGGCCACCCTTGGGCAGGGTCAAAATGCTCACCATCAAAAGTTATTGGAAATGAATTCTCTTTAATTTGATCAACTAATTCTTCCGTTAAACCAAGAAGCATCAATCGGTCAGTGTATATTTTGTCCATAAGGTCTCCTCAAATGTTAACTGTAGCTCGCTAAATTGGAATACTCATTCGCACGTTTTCTGCAGTATTCAAAAAGTATAGATTACCATTCTTATATTGAAGCTCTCCAGTTTTAAATTCTGTTAATTTTGTGAATGTACCTTCAACATGATCAAATGTATAAAGAGACTGATTATCTGCATAATTCACAAAATATATTATATCATCTTTTATTATTAAATTGGATGCATAACCATTAAGTAATTTCTTTTTATTTTTCCCATCTTTATCTATACTATAAAATCCTAGACCATCTGACGTCGAATAATAGTACGTTCCATTTACTTCTATATATTGGTCCATACTATAAAGATTTGAAAAAACACTATCATTTCCATTTGGAAACGCTGTGCGTGACCAAATATGGTCCTTTTTCATTACGCTCTCAGGAACTAGGAAATAGTTCAAACTTTCATCATTATTACCGTCTCCAGGATTATCCCAATCATTCCACGTAGGGTCGATATAATACCATTTATTATTCACATTCGTAACGACCCATGCATGCGGCACTTTTTCTTTCGTTTTCGGATTGAAACTTGTTCCTTCTACGTACTCTGTTTTAATATTCAGTGAATTTAAAATGTATTGCATTGTTCGTGCGTAGCCGTCACACACAGCTTTTCTATCAACAATGGCACCATCAATGTTGTGTATACTGTTTGGACCCGTTCGCTTTTCAAACGATTCTTTATCATAGGTTACATGATTAACTACCCAATTGTGTACATAACGTATTTTTTCTACATCGGTTGTTTTCGTTTTCGCAGTTTCAATGACTGGCTTAATGGTAGTCATTATTTTTTTGTTACGACTTGCAATCTGTTCGTTTGTTAGACTTCGTTTTAAAAGGGCAAACGGTTTTCCAGCTCCCCAATAAAAGGTTACGTCCCCCGAATAGAAATACAAATTTGGGTATTTATTTTTGATTCTCTCTACACTTGAAAATACAACGTCTAAACTCGTTTTCTTGTCTAACACATAACCAGCGAGTGGTACTTTTGTTACTCCCTTTTTCATCTGTGATAAAAGATATGTATCTAGCTGTTCATTATTGTTCGCGTGCACCTGAGTTGTAAGTAGAAATCCAAATAAAAAAATCTGAACACAAAAGGTTACTAATAGCCCCTTTTTTTTCATAGTCGATGTTCATCCCCTGACTTCAATTAATAATTGATTGAAAAATCAATAAATAATACTAACATTATTATGACAGAAAGACTAAGGTATTTCAACATTACGAATACAAAAGTACATTTCTATTAGAAATAGTCATTATTTGTACGTACTGTCCATATAGTGTAAAGACTTTACATTGAAAAGGAGAGAGTTTATGAAAAAATGGCTATGGATTTGTATTATGACGCTCATTTTTGGAAGCGTTGCCACGTTTAACCTACCAGCAAAAGCAGCAAGTGATTATCGTTCTGTTGGGTATTATTATCCACAAAATGGTTCAAAGATTGAAAATGTAGACCTTGCAAACATTACCCACCTAAACTATTCGTTCGGTCTTATTTATCACAATGAGACAGATGATAGTAAAGACCCGTCAATGACGAAAGACCCAAAAAAGTTATACAACTTATACTTAAGTAAACAAGTGCGTAGTGACCTTGAAAAACTCGTGCAAATTAAAAAGAAAAACCCTCACCTAAAAGTATTACTCGCTATTGGTGGTTGGGCAGGTCGCGGTTTCTCTGACGCAAGTGCAACAGATCAAAGTAGAGCAACATTTGCGAAGAGCGTTGCTTACTATATGGAGAAATACAAACTTGATGGCATTGACTTCGACTGGGAATATCCAGTAAATGGTGGCTGGGGTGCCATTAAATCAAGTCCTGCAGACAAAGAAAACTTTACGAAATTACTGCAAACTGTTCGTACGACAATCGGTAGTAAAAAACTATTAACGATTGCTGTTGCTGCAAATCCGAACTACATTAAACAATGGACTGAATTTACTAAAATTGCTGATATGACGGACTATATGAATATCATGACATACGATTTCGCTTATGGTAGCGCTTACCACAATGCTAATCTTTATCATTCAAAAACATTTACGGACGTTTTAGGTGGCGACCGCTTCTCTGTTGACGACATCGTTCAAAATTACTTAAAAACTGGGATTTCAAGTAAGAAATTTAACATCGGCCTCGCATTTTATGGCCGTGCACCTCAACGTAACTTCTATGCAGCAAAAGACTGGGACAAAGGTGGCGTTGAAGTGACTACACCATCATTTGACCCTGCGACTTTCGTAAAAGGTAAAGATGAAGAATTTGCGTATTTCTATTATGAAATCATTCAAAAATACACAAATGAGAACGGATTTAAAGCACATTGGGACGACGATGCTAAAGCACCGTATTTAACATTCACAGACAAATTCGGAAAAGAAACGTTTGCACTTTCTTACGAAGACGACCGCTCGATTGGCTTCAAAACCGATTACCTCAAGAAGAACAATCTAGGCGGCGCAATGTTCTGGAGCTATTCTGGTGACTATAAAAACTTCTTAGCAACAAAAATTGCAGTTGATCTAGGCATCATTCCTTATGACACTGTAAATGGCGTAAATCCAAAATAAGTACAGAAAAAAGGAGACTTTGGGAATGCCCATTGTCTCTTTTTTCATCCATAATTTAAAATGTAACTTTCATTACTATGGCGGATTTCTACTTTTGATTTTAAACTAAGGCGAAAAATACTTCCGTCTAATGTCAGTAGCGCTGGCTCTATCGCTTTTACTTGTACATTTCTAAATGCACCTACTAAACTGACATTTTTTGCATTGTTCGTAACAAAAAGGTCTGTCATTCGCGAACTTGCATCGACTGTAACTCTAACATTTTCAGAAAAAGTACTTTTCAAAATTTCACTATTTTTCATCGTTGTCCATCTACTATTCGGTGCAAGCACGTGCACAGAACTAAGTCTAGAATCAACAGCAATGACAGAAATCATACTTGATTTGTTACGAATGAATTCTTCACCCATTTGTGCATAATCAATATCTCCAACATACGTTGTCCCTTTACATACAACATTTGTAAGTTTTATGTTCGTTTTCACGCCTCGTACAATAAGTTTACTGACCACATATAGATTTTTGATCTCAATATAGTCTCCTGACAAAACAAGAACATCAATACTAACGGGCTGTTTAGGGTCTAAAACTTGCCAAACTTTTTGTTCAAGAGGTGATGTAAATTTTTCTCCTTTTATTTCCAATACGAGAATCTTTTCAATAACTAAATCTTCTGTATATGAGAGCTTAATCGTAGCTTTTTTAAATAATTCTTTTGCCGAAAAAAACGCTTTGAGATGCGATGGAATGGTGTATGTTTTATCTTCTGTACGCAATTGATTTCCATTGATGGACACAATATTTGACAGTGGTGTCATGAGTACATTTGATATGTTACTTTGCTCAAGTTTTTCATCGATAATTGATTTTGCATTACTATTTTGTGGTACAAATACGAGCAAAAAACATAGGATTATACTTATC
>JBOFGC010000476.1:0-4328 GCA_051648945.1 Bacilli bacterium | reverse complement strand
CTTTTTTTTCAATTTCAAGAAACGTTGAGAGCGCTTCCGAATATTGCATATTTTGCTTACCATACGCCTGAACTAATGCTTCTTTATATACGCTATAATACGAAAAAGCATGTTCAAATTCATTATTAGAATCATAGATTTCCGCGATTAATCGATTACATGTTGCATGCATAAACAAATAGCCTCGGTCATACGATTTTTGTGCAGCTTCAGCAAACAACGGAATCGCCAGTTTCATCTTATTCAACGCTTTATACACTTCTGCTTCTAGTATAATTAGCTTAATCAAATAGAATTGATTAAAGTACTCTTTTTTATGATTTGTTAAAGCTACTTTGGCCATTTCAATGTGAAACTTGGCGTCTGCTAAGCGTTGGCGAGGTGAAAATATCATCACTTCGATTTTTGATAAGTAAAATAAAACTCTTTGTTTTACACTTTGTTCACCGTAAAAGAAAACTTGTTTATGATCAAATTCACGCAGAGTAACCGCTGCCTGATCAAACTTTTTCGACTGAATATACGCGGTAATAAGTGTTTCATAAACAATTAGCAAATATGGGTTTTTGTCTATCTCTGTTGATGACTTTGTAATAGGAACTAAAAGGTTAATCACTTTATCGTGCTGTTTTATCATGCGGTAACTAAAAGCTAAATGTATTCGACTAAATAGTATTACATTTTGATTCTTCTTCTTCTCAGCATACTCAACAGCTTTCAATAAATAGACATTGGCCATACTCGGATGGTTTAAATCGTAGAGATAAAATTTACCAATATCCAGATAAATATGTTCAGAAAACACAACTGATTTTCTATTTAATATTTTCGTAAGTTCTTCTCCAATAGTAGCTAATGCATGGTTTCTCAATTGGAAATATTTTGCGTATTTCACGAGTAAACTTACATAAATCTCCTCAGAACCAGGCCCTTCTAGTATACGCGCATAAACTTCATTCCATTGTGCATTTGCACGGTCTGTTTCATTACATAAACTGTATGCATAGCTTCTATATGCACAAATACATAAATTTAACATTGTATCGACTGCATCTATATATTGTAAGCGAATGTATGCCTCATTAAAAAATTGCTTCGCGGCTGAAATATTTCTTTCGAGCAACTCAATTTGACCACGAACAAAAAAGTATATAGTATGACTTCGATCACTTAGTTCTAATTCAAACTCTTTATATAGACTAGACACTTTCCTTTTTAAATGAGGTAAGCGCTGATCATTGGACAATTCTAATGGATAAAGCAATAATTGATGATTATATAATTCGAGTTGTTGATGAAAGGGAATTTGCAAGTTCGTATCAAACATTTTTATTCACCGCTTTTTTTCATTATTCGTAATTAAATTTAATAATATATCATTATCATTTTATCATAAAATACTTTTTTTTTCTAAAATTCAATTTCATTTATTACATACACGCCATTAAATGAGTCAATTATACTATTATTTTGTTACGAAAAATGAAAAAGAGGATAGCAGCTATGGAGAATCCCTAGCTACTATCCTCTTCCATCTATCTTTTTCTAAATCTGTGCCTGAACATTACGTTTATAAAGACGTTCTTCCCTCATTAATTCTCTTTGTAACACTTTTCCTAAACACATCGCCAATGTAAATGCCAATATATCTGAGAAAATTTGTACATACACAAGTGGATAAAGCCCTTCCATCATTTTATAAGGCATTAAATCTTGCAACGTGGACACCCAGTCATATTGTTGTTGGAATATAATAGGTAAAATATAAAGCAGTGGAATGAGTATCAACCCTTGACGCGATATCGATAAAATTGTCGCCATTTTGGACTTCCCTAATGCTTGGAAAAATATCGAGTAAATCCATACGCAAATTGTCAACGGAAATATAGAAGTCTAACAATGTATTCGTTGCAATTTGTTGGACTTCTATATTTGAAGAGAACAACTGGACAACATCTCCTGCAAAGAAATGAAAAAATAACATTACACATATACCCATACTTATTAATAGTTTAAATGTAAAATGAAGCCCTTCTCTTATTCTCTCAAACGCTTTCGCGCCATAGTTGTACGCAGCAAAAGGTTGAAAACCTTGAATAAATCCCATAAACATCAATACGGGTAACTGATAAATTCTAGAAGCGACACCAAATGCTGCAAGTGCATTTGTACCGTAATTCGCAGCATAGCGATTCATCAGCGAATTTGATACACAAAACAGAATTTGTAATAAAAAGATTGGCATCCCAACAATAAAAATCTCTTTTATAACAGGTAGATTTTCATTGATTGGAGCTTTAATATGACATAAAGAAAGTACTAATTTTCCCTTTCCCTTTAAGAAAAAGGCCAACAAGTAGAGAAATGTGATCCCTTGCGCAATTACTGTTGCGATTGCAGCGCCTGCCAATCCCCATTTAAAAACAAACATAAATAGTGGGTCTAAGATAATATTGATAATGGCACCTAGAATCAAGCTATACATACTTGCTTTTACAGCACCTTCCGCACGAACGAGCGCATTTAGCACTTGCACACCAATAGTAAAAACGGACCCTCCCACTAAAATTCCAGTAAATTGCGTCGCTGCCGGAAGAACTTCTGCATCTGCGCCAAGAACTTTTAACATTGAAGGTAAAAATACGATGCAAATACCGCTCACGATGATTGCTACAACTACAAAAATTCCGATTGAAAGCGATGCTGCTTTGTTCGCTGTTTCATAGGAAAGTGCCCCCATACTCCTTGAAACGAGCGATGAACCACCAACACCGATGAGTGCACCGATTGCGCCTATGATTATGAAAATAGGTGTAGATAAACTAACTGCCGCGAGACTAGCAGCATCATTTAAAAAACCAATAAACAATGTATCGATAAAATTATAAAGTGCAGTAATAATCATTGCGATCATCGATGGTATTCCGAGAACGATTAATGAATGTCGTATGTTTCCGTAGCGCATTAACGCCTCATTTTTTGATAATGTTGACTCTGTCATGTTTCTCACTACTTTCTTTTTGCTATAAAGATATAATTTTTTATTATAGCACAAGGAAATAGTTAGGGTGTGAAAATTCTGTTAAATAACTATTCTGACAACGGTTTATTCTTAACTATGTGCACTCATTTGATAAAAATTGCTATTGCTTTAGCGTAACTTTTAATGAATAATTAATATCGTGAAATAACAGAGAGAGAAGGTAAACATATGCAATTTAAAAGAATATTTCATGGAATCGCAATGGGAATTAGCGACTTGATACCTGGTGTAAGCGGCAGTACAATTGCTGTAATACTAGGCTTTTATAACGACCTACTTGATAACATATCCCTATTTTTCAGTAAAAAATGGAAACAATCTCTTGGATTTCTTATCCCTTTAGCAATTGGAGTTGGTATTACATTTATTATAGGAAGTAAAGCTATTCACTATTTACTTGAAAATTGGGCAACCCCGACACAATTTTTCTTTTTAGGACTTGTTCTTAGTGTTATTCCGTTCCTATTAAAGAAAACGGAAGCAAAGACGACTTTTACGTCGCTTCATTGGACAAATGTGCTAATCGCTTGTCTTGTTGTTGCAAGTCTAAATTGGCTTCCTGTGTTAACGCATCTAAAACTTGATGAATTAACACTCACAAACGCTCCTATCTTATTTTTTGGTGGTGCACTTGGAAGCATGGCGATGTTACTTCCTGGGATAAGTGGTAGTTTTGTACTCATGGTCATCGGTTTATACGAAGGCATCATAACTGCACTTTCTACATTAAATTTACCAATATTACTTGTTACTGGTGCTGGTGTTGCTATCGGTTTTATTGCGAGTAGTAAAATTATACAACATGTGCTCCGTCTCTATAACAAAGGAACATTTGCTATTATTATTGGGTTAGTGCTAGGAAGTATTGTTGTCATTTGGCCTGGTTTACCGGTTGGGGGACTTGAAATTACACTTAGTGTCTTTACGTTCTGTTCTGGGTTGGTTATTGTTAATGTATTACAGCGTTATCAACATTAGATACATCGTCCTTCTCTTTTGAGATGGGCGTTTTTTTTTAGAAAGGGGGATACTTTTCTATGAAAAAACTGTAATTTGGTCGCGGACGCTTGTTTTGAGTTGGGTTCGGCTACGTCAGGGACCTTCGCTTTCCTGCGGGGCAGCCGCAAGCCTCCTCGTCGCGGTAAGGCTGCTCCTGCGGGGTCTTGCCTGGCTACCTTGAATTGTACCCTATGTCAAGGACACATTAAGTAGACCCCCTATGCAACTTTTAGAAGATGATTTCTGTATTCTACAGGGGTCATCTTTTCTAAATCCCATTGATATC
>JBOFGC010000475.1:0-2638 GCA_051648945.1 Bacilli bacterium | reverse complement strand
AAATACAACAAATGTTTCTTCTTCAATCTGTATCGGCTGTGGTGCATGACAAATCAAGTTTCCAGAACTTGCCAAATTCGCTTCAACCCCATACATCACATGAATTCCTGCTTTTTTTCCTGCCCAATACGCTTCAGGAAAACTTTGCGCACCTGAATGGTCTGTTATTGCGATGGCTGTATGTCCAAACCTCTTTGCAGCTGCGATGAGTTTTGATGCTGTCGGTAATGCATCCATTTGACTCATTGTCGTATGGGAATGTAATTCGATACGACGTTTTTCACCTGTATACGTTTCTTGGCGTAATTTTTTCGGTGGCAATTCATTTAAATCGTTCGCAATCATCGCAAGCTCTTTACTGAACGTATCCATTTGTACGTTTCCTTTTGCTTTGATCCACATTCCTTTTTTAATTGCAGATAAAATAGCCACATCTTCGTTATCACGAGAGAACAACTTTAACGTAAGGGAATCTGTATAGTCTGTTACTTTAAGTTCAACTAATGTTTTTCCGTTCCTTAACAGACGCGATTCTGCGCCAAATACGAAACCTGCCACGACGACACCACGTTCTTCTTCGACAATTTCTTTCATCGGGCGCACTTCAACTTGCGGTTTGATGAGATGTCCAAAAACGACGGGGCCTTCTATTGGACCTGATTCTCTTGAAGCTTTCGCCGCTTCTTCTAGTCGCTCTTGTGTTTTCATCGCCTCTTCAATTGCTTGCGCACGCGCTCGGTCTTCTTCGACTACGCGTTGTTGAATCGCTTCATAATTTTCTTTTTGATGAACGGAATAACCAAATTGAAGGGGTGGGAATCCAGCATAGCTGTATGCTGTACCGATGACGGGTGCGTATGTACGCATCCAATTCTCTCCTTCAATTTCTGCACTCACTTCTAAAACATATTTATTTTGTTCAAAATGAAGTTCGCTGCCAACTAAAATACGTTTAAACGGACTATCCTGAACATATTGATCAAGAAATGGTTTAAAATAGCTCAGCACCAAATCTGGCGCTACTGTTTTACAATCGGTTTGTATTTTCAATTGCACCGTTTGAATGCCACTGAACGCTTGCATTGTTTTTTGAATGAGTAATGCATAGTCGGTGTAGTGTAATGGACTACTCAATGTTAG
This sequence comes from Bacilli bacterium, assembly GCA_051648945.1. Taxonomy (GTDB): domain Bacteria; phylum Bacillota; class Bacilli; order JBOFGC01; family JBOFGC01; genus JBOFGC01. The sequence goes on along the minus strand of JBOFGC010000475.1, from coordinate 1,498 downwards.
TACGAGTTCCCAGCTATGACTTTTTGGTGAAACGTTGACACGTGTTAAATGGCCGTCTTCAAAAACGTTCATTCGGTCTTTTGGCCATCCAATTTGTTCACACAAAATGGTTAAATTTTGATTACTCATACACTTCACCACCTTTTTTCTTTTCTTTGGAAACTACTGTTATTTTGTCGCGGGCGCTTATTTTGCGGTAGGGTCGGCTCCGTCAGGCACCTTCGCTTTCCTGTGGGGCAGCCGCAAGCCTCCTCGTCGCGATAAAGCTGCTCCTGCGGGGTCTTGCTTGGCTACCTGTTCCACGGGAGTCTTCGGTGCCTGACTACGTCTCCCCTTACTACGTTATGAGCACGCGTAAAAACCTTTACTCTATTGGTTCTGAAAAAGGCTTCACTCGCGTTTATGTTGATGTCTTGGTTTATTATGTGCTCTTGGTTTATGAACAACGCTTTACTTTTTGAAAATAGAAAGAGAATACAAGAGACGGACTTCAGTACGTTACCTGAAAGTCCGTCTATAGTTTACATGAATAAATTTTTAATGTCATTCCATGTTACGACGATCATGAGTAACATGAGTAGTGCGAATCCGACGAAATGGACGAGGCTTTCTTTTCTTGGATCAATGGGTTTTCCTCGAACGGCTTCAAAAGCAAAGAAGATGAGGCGTCCGCCATCGAGTGCTGGTAATGGTACTAAGTTAATGATGCCTAGGTTTATACTTAACACTGCTGTCCATTTTAATAGATTTAAAAAGCCAGTTTGTGCGATTTCACCTGTGTAGTTGAAAATACCAACTGGGCCACTTAGTGCATCGAAACCAAATTGTCCTGTAATTAAGCCCACAAAGCCCATTACGGTTTGTTTCATCCATGTCCATGTTTCTACAAAACCGTGTTGGATCGAACCAATTACGGATGTTTTCACAGGTTCATATACACCAATCATTCCTATTTTCGTGCCAGCGTTCTCTACTTCTTCTGGTGTTACTGGTATTGTTAGCTTTTCTTCGCCACGTTTTACTGTAAATTCGATTTGCTCATTTGGGTGTTTTTGAATAAAAGCTGTTACTTCTCTCCAGTTTCCAAAAGGTTGACCGTCGATACTTACAATTTCATCGCCTTTTTGTAGTCCTGCTTTTTCAGCTACACTGTCGGCTTTGATTTCGCCGAGTTTACTTTCGTTCGTTGGGATGCCGGCAACAAGTCCGATGATAATAAATAGGACAAACGCTAGAACAAAGTTTGCTACTGGTCCAGCTAAAATTGCTAAACTTCTTGCTCCTACACTTTTACTTTGAAATTGACGGTCGTAAGGTGCAATTTGCATCTCTTCTTTTTCATCGACAATGACTGCATTGTTTGCGACTGTCCACGTTTTTTCAGATTCGTCAAATGTTGTACCTTTTAAAAACAATTTCTTTTCAACATCTAAGTTCACGACTTCAACAAGTTCTACATCTGTAAAACGGTCCCAGTTCTTTGTTATGATTGTTGTAA
>JBOFGC010000474.1:0-3413 GCA_051648945.1 Bacilli bacterium | reverse complement strand
GCTGCTCCTGCGGGGTCATACTTGGCTACCTGTCCCACGGGAGTCTCCGGTCCCTGACTCCGCCTTCCCTTGCGGGGAATTGACCACGCGTTAAACCTTTTCATCTATGGGTTGTGAAAAGGGAAACGCTCGGGTTTATGGTTGTGTTTTATGCTTTTGTGCTTTGGTTTTCGTTGACCATGGTTGCGATGCCACGGAATAGTTTTTCTATTAGTTGTAAGATATGGAGGATGTCTAGTCCTTTTGTATCGAACTGTAATGTTACTGTTTTGCCTGAGATTGATGGCATGATTTGTCGGTGAACGTTATGCAGAATTTCGAATAACTTCGGTCCGTCTACTACGTTTGAAAACTCATCGTTAAAGGTTATTTCAATTATGGAACGTTTTTGTTTCATCGATGCCAAGTGAATGGATTGTCCGATGATTCTAAGCAGGACGAGTTGTAGTAATAGGCCTACTTCTCTTGGATATTCGCCGAATCGGTCGAGTAAGTCTTCTTGTAATTCTATGAGTTCTTCTTCGGATGACAGTACTTTAAAACGTTTATACATTTCGATTTTTTGCTTGCTGTCGTTTATATAGTAATCCGGTAAATAGGCATCTATATTTACTTCGATTTCTGCGTTGTTTTCTTTATTTGATTTTATGCCTTTGCGCTCATCGATTGCTTCTTGTAACATTTGTGAATACAGATCGAATCCGACTGAATCGATGAAACCGTGTTGTTGCGCGCCTAAGATGTTACCGGCTCCGCGAATTGATAAGTCACGCATGGCAATTTTAAATCCGCTACCGAGCTCTGTGAACTCTCTCATTGCTTGCAGACGCTTCTCTGCAACTTCTTGTAGCACTTTATCTTTCTGATACGTTAAATAGGCGTAGGCAACACGATTTGAACGTCCTACACGCCCTCGTAATTGATACAGTTGTGATAAGCCCATCTTATCCGCTTGTGTCACAACAAGCGTGTTTACATTTGGGATATCTACGCCGGTCTCAATAATTGTTGTGCTTACTAAAATATCGTACTGCCCTTCGATAAATGCGAGTACGGTTGATTCTAATTCATTTTCTGACATTCTTCCATGCGCAAATGCCACTTTTGCATCGGGTACTAACATGGCAATTTCTTGCGCTTTGCTTTCAATATCTTCTACTCGATTGTATAAATAAAACACTTGGCCGTTTCGTGCTAACTCTCGCTCTATGGCATCTTTAACAACCATACCTTCATATTCCATGACATACGTCTGAACGGGGAATCGGTTATGTGGCGGTGTCTCTAATATAGATAAGTCACGCACACCAATCATGCTCATATGTAACGTACGTGGAATTGGCGTTGCTGTTAGTGTCAAAACGTCTACGTTTGTTTTAAGTTGTTTTATCTTTTCTTTATGGGTAACACCAAATCGTTGTTCTTCATCGATGATTAACAAGCCTAAATCACGATACTTTACTTCTTTGCCGAGCAAACGATGTGTTCCGACGACGATATCAATGGTTCCTTTATTGAGTGCCTCTATCGTTTCTTTTTGTTGTTTTGGTTTACGGAAACGACTTAGCAGACCAACTTCAATCGGAAAATCTTGAAATCTTTCTTTCAATGTTTGAAAATGTTGCTGCGCAAGAATAGTTGTCGGCACTAGAAATGCTACCTGTTTTCCATTCATAATCGCTTTGAACGCTGCTCGAATAGCTACTTCCGTTTTTCCGTATCCTACATCACCACATAATAAGCGGTCCATCGGGCGAATACTTTCCATGTCGCGTTTAATTTCTTCGATGGCCTGTAATTGATCTTCTGTTTCTTGATAAGGAAACAACTGTTCAAACTCGCGTTGCTCTGTTGTGTCCTCGCCACAAGAAAATCCCCTAGCGGCTTCACGCTCTGCATAGAGCTTGATGAGATCATCAGCAATATCCTGCACACATCGTTCTACTTTACGCTTAACTTTTTTCCACTCGGTTCCACCAAGCTTGTAAATTTTTGGTTCTTTTCCTTCTGCACTTACAAATTTCTGGACTTGGTCAATCTGTTCGACTGGCACATACAACTTATCGTTTCCTTGATAAATGAGATGCATATAATCTTTATGAATACCATTCACTTCGATTGTCTCAATGCCAATATATTTACCGATACCGTGGTTTATATGAACTACATAGTCGTCTGGACGTAATTCTGTGTGACTTTTCAATCGTTCTGCATTCGATAGCTTTTGTCTTTTTGTCGTTGATTTTGCTTTTTTGTTAAACAGTTCTCGTTCGGTAAGCACTGCCATCTTTAACGTCGGATATTCAAATCCTTGTTGCAAATCACCAACTAAAAGCGTAATCACTTTTGGTGAAATCGGCGTACGTGCATCACCTACCGTGACATGTATTCGATTCTCTTCTAACATTTGTTGTAGCTTTTTTTTGCGTTCTTCGTTCGGCGAAAGGATAATCGTATGATAGCCTTTGTTGCACCAACGTTCCAATTCTTGTTTCAACATTTCAAACTTTCCGAAAAACTCTTGCATTGTCTTAGTATTTGTACTAACAATACTTTGCGGAGATATGTTGGCAATCGGACGTGCAAACAATGTCGTGAACACTTTCGGTTGCGTAATTGCCTTAAGCAGCTGAGGCAAAGTCGGCCTTGATGTCAACTTCTGTAGGATTTCTCCTTTTGCTAATAAACTGACATACCACTCTGCTTCCTCGCGTTCAATTTGCTCACACGTTTCTGTAATTCGCACCATCTCATCAAACAGAATTACTGCATCCTTTGAAACATACTGTAAAATACTTTGTTGTTCTGGATAAAACGCAGTAATGTATTTTTCAACATTCGTTGAGCGGTCATGATGTTGAAGCGCTTCAATGTCGTGCATTATGTTCTTCTCAAGTTGCGTTTTCCGTTCTTTATCCTGAATAGAGGCAAGTTCTATTTGAAGCATCTCTTTTAGATTTCTCAATCCGAACTGTAAATCGATGTCGCGCAACACAAATTCTGTTGCAGGAACTAATTCGACCGAATCATGATTTTGAATGGAGCGTTGTGTATCGAGTGAGAACGTACGAATTGAATCGATTTCTGTATCGAAAAATTCAAAACGATACGGATGTTCTTCTGTTAATGAGTAGATATCTATAATTCCACCACGCAACGCAAATTGACCAGGTCCTTCGACCATATCCACACGTTCATAGCCTATTGCAACTAAATCGCTCGTCAGTTGGCTGATTTGTACCTCATCACCAACTTTGTACGTATTTATATAGTTCTGCCAACAGTTTTTTGGCGCAATCGTTCTGCGTAAACTTGCAACAGGTAAAATGTACACACCCTTTTCTTCACGTACTAAACGTTTCATCACTTCGATACGCTCTGCACGTAACTCAGGACTTGCGATACTCATTTCG
>JBOFGC010000473.1:0-3516 GCA_051648945.1 Bacilli bacterium | reverse complement strand
CCATACTTCGGTAAAAAGTTTTGCACAAATTTGCTATACGTCTCGTTCAGTTGCCGCCCTGACTCCTGTGCAATTGTTTCAAACACAATAGACGATTTCCCTGAACCGGATACACCTGTAAAAATCGTAATTTTGCGCTTCGGAATACGTAAACTCACATTTTTTAAGTTATTCGTTTTTGCTCCGACGATATTGATAGATTCTGTTTGCATGTTGTTCAAACCTCCTAATTTAAATTGTATGTATTTGCTTTCCTATACTAAAAGTTCCTGTACACAATGTCCACAGGAACTTATTGTTTTCTCAATTTTTGTACGTACACCACACTCATACAGCAGAAGAAAATAAAGAGCGGTACAAAAATATAGCCTATCCTATTGTTATAACCAAATCGTAGCATCGTTAACAGTTGGAAGCTCAAAACCGCTAAACAACAACTCCAACCAAAAATACGTGCGTATTTATTTTTTCTATCCGTATTGAGCCACCTACGATAATTCTTATTTTGGAAAAGGATCGCTAGAACGAAACAAAGTGCTGCCGGTAAAACGAGCACATCGCCGATAATAGCTCCACTTTGAAACTGGATTATTTTTGAAATGAGAGAAAGGATGAGACCCATCGTTAGAAAGGTTGTACTTTGTCTATTCATAATTTTTTCACGCCCTCTGCTGATTACTCTATTTTCTAGAATACTACGTTTCAACAGAAAAAGAGAGTGTGAATTTGAATTCATTTCACGCTCTCCTGCAACTTTTAGCAACTATATTAATATTACTTTTCTCTATTCTTCCTTTTCCCAAACCATTTACGTGGATTTGCATAATTCCGAAATTTCATGAGTGCTTGTTTGCCAACGAGAGCAACACCAATCCACCACACAATTTCCGCCAAAATAATAAATGTGGTAGTCCACGTCGCTTTACTCGCAACTGACAGTTCGAGAAAGGGAATAAGAAAAGCAATTCCCCAAAAAGCAAAAGATGCGATGACCAATGTAATGGCGATTTTACTACTTTTTTTAGATACTGACCTTTCATTAATATTTTTACTTGTTGCAGGATTTATTCGATTATTATCGTTCATTTTAGACACCTACATTCAATTTTAAGTTCTCTATTGTTTACCAAGTATTTGATTTAATCGTTACGTCTACTTCATTTAATTTTCCAAGGAATTTAATTGTGCTTTGTGGTTTTTCCTATTCTTCAATATCGATATGTACATGTTCTATCTGCATAGTTTTTACCGGAAAGCTATTTTTTCTGTTCTGAATTTTTTTTCAGAAGGTCTCTAGTTAATTTCATCGACTCTTCGAAATGTACTTTACTAAAATTTGGAGAAAAGGGATTGGCATAGCCGTGCACTGTAGGTGACGTATGGATTTTTAGATTTTCAATTTTTTTTTCGTTTAAAGAGTGTAGAAGTTCTCCAACATCAAATAACTCTTCTTTTTCTGGAAAAAGTAACAAAACAGTACACTTAGGATGTATCTCCTGATGATCCCTAATTCTTGAACCATAATAACCAACCATACCATTAACGAGCCCGCTTTCACTACATATCCACGCAATGGTTGCTCCTACACTAAATCCAACAAGATAAATCTCTTCGTAGCTATCTTTTAAACGATTAATATACTTGCTAATTTCCGTCACACCATGTTCTATCCCATTTCTGCTCATGAAACTTTTATACGCAAGTTCTTCTTGATCATACGTAAAAGTACGTTTTCACCTAAAAAATTAGGACATTTCACCTCGTAACCCATTTCCTCTACTAATTGCTGAATATGCTTCATATGATCATTCACACCGTATATTTCATGAATCAAAAGTACTAGTTTACGATTACTGTTCTTCAACTTTTCCCATCCATTCTATAATCAAATGATCCTACTCTCTATTATTTTATCACTTCTAAATAGAGAATACCTTTTAGAAACAAAAAATCGTTAACCACACTACATTTAGCGATGGGTAACGACTTGGGTGAAACACTGTCCTCTTGAACTATATAATATTTTTTCCAATACTTTTATCTTGAATGCACATGAACCGGTATAAGATTTGAAAAAACATCGTACATAAGTAAAACGATTTCTCAGGATATATGCACAGCGTTGTATTTTTCACTCGGTTTATTTCGTTGATGAACAAGTACTCATGTTCGCCTTAAACAAAAACAAACTCCCTGATTTTCTTCGCCAACACTTCGGCTAACTTGCTATGACCTTCATGATCTAAATGCTCGCCATCGTCAAGGTGCGCTTTTGCTATGTGTGCAGCATCTACAAATCCATAGTCATTGATCTCCGCTATTTTACGAACTGCTACGCCCAATTTTTCTGAAACCTCTATTGAAAACGCAGTATAGTAGTTTGCTAATTGTAACGCGATTGGGTCAATGGCAATCGGTGATACTAAAATCACTTGCATGGCTCTCTCCTGCAATGCCTCTGAAACAACATCTGCTAGCCCTTGTGCAATTTTCGCTTCATCTGTTTCAAATTGTGTTTTGCAATCATTTGTACCAAGCATCACGATGAGAAGGTCCGGTTGATATGTAGCGACAGCAGCACGTACAAAGTCGATCCCTTTTCGACCTGGAACGTCATCTCTGTCAAAGATTGTCGTTCGACCGCAAAGTCCATCTTCATACACGGAATAATCTTTTCCTAATATTTTTTCCATTACTTTAGGATAGCGCACCAACGCATCGAAACGTCCTCTTCCACCAGGAATATAGCCGTACGTGTTTGAATCACCGAAACATAAAATTTTCATACTCTTTCCCCCCTACCAACAACGCGTTGGTCCCCCCTCTGTTCATATCAGTTTCTTACTCATTATTATAGCTAGTTTTTTAGGCAGAAGTGAATAAACCCAACACCCTACACAAAAACTAATCGCACTTTCCATTAAAGAACAAAGAAACAAAACGCCTAAAACAACCATTGCAGCGAGTTTAAAATTACAGATTAACAAAACGGCAATGGCAGAAGAGAAAATCAATCCAACACGCGCGGCGAAAACCTTCGCTCCGCTATCTACCATTTTTGTCTGAAGTTTTAGTTTTGAGACGACTATTCTTGCTACAGTCGCTAAAGGACTGTATTTCGGGTGAAAAAAGGCTCTTATTAGAAAATCTATTCCAAGAAAACCTGTAATCATCCCTGCCAATTGAATAGATCCAAACGCCGTTGCGATGAATGCTAAAACCGTTAGTATACACACAATTCCACCAACAACTCTTGCAGTCGTATTATCACGTTGTTCACCTGAGATGGGACAAGAAATATCAAAATTCATGGATAGCACTCCCCTTCGCTTTAATTCCGACTAATCCTATATGATATAAAATGTATAACATATTTTGAATTTTGTAAATGTTTTTGGAGCGCTATTATTAATTTTCTTTTCTAATGCGGGCATTATACCCTAATGTAATGGGTTTTTCTCATTTACGTTGTTGATTTCTCTATCATGTTAAACCTTACTCAGCTCATCGATGAAT
>JBOFGC010000472.1:0-6285 GCA_051648945.1 Bacilli bacterium | reverse complement strand
TAAGGGCCGAATGCAGTGGCGTAAGGGTCGAATGTCTCTGCGTAAGGGCCGAATGTCTCGGCGTAAGGGTCGAATGAATCGGAATAAGGGTCGAATGCAGTGGCGTAAGGGTCGAATGTCTCGGCGTAAGGGTCGAATGTCTCGGCACAAGCACCGAACACCACAACACAAACACCGAACACCACATCACAAACACCGACACCTCGCCCAAACTACCCAACAAAGTCACATAAAAACCAAATGCTACATAATAACGACCGAAAGTACGCCAAACAAATCAAAAAAATTAACCAGATGAATAACGAAGTAATTAATTTTAATTAGCTACATAAAACGTAGAAAATTATCGAGAACTTATCAATAAACGGTTATAACATAGCAATGCACAAAAAAACTAGATATAATCCATACATAAAAACAAAATCCCCCAACAAACAATTCGTAATCAGTTATGAATTGAATTTCAGTTGGTAAAAATAAAGAAAACGAAAGAAGGCAACTACTATGAAATGGTATAACATTGGTAAAATTGTAAACACACACGGCATTCGTGGTGAGATTAAAGTGATGAGTCGCACAGACTTTCCAGAAGAACGTTTTGTAAAAGGGAATGAAGTAGCAATATTTCCAACACCAACAAGTGAACCGTTACTTGTGAAAATAGCAACGGTAAGAAACCACAAAGGCTTCTACTTGTTAACACTTGAAGGCTACACGAACATAAACGATGTTGAAAAATATAAAGGTTGCCTAATGAAAATAGCGGAAAGCGCACAGACGGCTTTGCCAGAGGGGGAATATTACTACCACCAAATTGTTGGATGTACAGTGACAACAACGGACGGAATGACACTCGGTACAATCAAAGAAATCCTAAGCCCAGGGGCGAATGATGTATGGGTTGTGCAAGGTGAGAAAAAGAAAGAATATTACATTCCTTATATTGCACCCGTCGTTAAGACAGTAGACGTAGCAACAAAAACTATTACAATTGAGCTGTTAGAAGGGTTGATTGACTAATGCGTATTGATGTATTAACACTTTTCCCGGAAATGTTCACAGGTGTTCTAGAGCAGTCGATACTAAAACGTGCACAAGATGAAGGGGCACTGCATGCCCATTTACACAATTTTCGAGATTGGTCTACGAATAAACATCAAAAAGTAGATGATTATCCGTTTGGTGGAGGCGCAGGGATGGTTTTGACGCCGCAACCTGTTTTTGATTGTGTGCGTGCTGTGAAACAAGAGGCTGACAGCACGCCGCGTGTCATTCTTATGTGCCCGCAAGGTGAACGATTTACACAAGCAAAAGCAGAAGAACTAGCGAAAGAAGATCATTTAATTTTCATTTGTGGCCATTATGAAGGCTATGATGAAAGGATTCGCGAACATCTTGTTACGGATGAAATAAGTATAGGTGATTTCGTACTAACAGGTGGTGAGTTGCCTGCGATGACGATTATTGATGCTGTTGGTCGATTGCTTCCAAAAGTGTTAGGCAATCAAGAGTCACATGAACAAGACTCGTTTTCGACAGGATTACTTGAGCACCCTCACTATACGCGTCCACGTGAGTTTGAGGGGCTTGCAGTCCCGGATGTACTTGTAGGGGGAAATCATAAGCACATCGAAGAGTGGCGCATGTATGAGTCGTTAAAACGCACGTACACAAGACGACCAGATTTGTTAGAACGCTATACGTTAAGTAAACAGCAACAACAGATGTTAGAGAAAATAAAAGCACAACATTGCAATTCATAGCTGAATATGGTAATATACATTTTGTGATTTGTGGTGCAAGCCACAAACAGATTACGATGTTCCGCTGCTTGCATTGAAAAGACAGGTAAGAACATTTGTGAAAAGGAGAAAAAAACATGCAACAATTAATTTTTGATTTAACAAAAGAACAATTACGCACTGATTTACCTGCGTTCCGTCCTGGTGACACTGTACGTGTACACGTTAAGGTTGTTGAGGGAACTCGCGAACGTATCCAGTTATTTGAAGGTGTTGTAATTAAACGTCGTGGTGGCGGCATTTCTGAAACATTTACAGTACGTAAAATTTCATCAGGTGTAGGCGTTGAGCGTACATTCCCTGTGAACACACCAAAAATCGCTAAGTTAGAAGTTACTCGTCGCGGTAAAGTACGTCGTGCGAAACTTTACTACTTACGTGGTCTTACTGGTAAGAAAGCACGTATCAAAGAAATTCGCTAATCCCGTAGAGCTTGACGGCAAACGTCAAGCTCTTTTTACATACACACCACATTATGAAAAAGGATGGACATATCGTATAATACTCCATACTGATCAAATGAAAAATGTGTAAGAAACATAACAGAAGCTATCATGAATTCCTGTTGTCTTCATAAAAAGTAAATTAAGTACTGTAAGGAGGTAAAAAGATGAGTGATGAAATGGATTTTGTACCTAGAAGTGAAAAATTCTCAAAGAAAAAGAAAAAGCGTGGAAATACAATAGGACGAGAGATAAAAGAGTGGTTGTTGTCAATATTCGTTGCTGTTGCGATTGTTTTTTTTATCCGCACTTTTCTTTTTACCCCAACAATGGTCGATGGAATTAGTATGATGCCGACATTACATCATGAAGACCGAATGATCATAAATAAGATGAGTGAGCCAAAACGATTTGACATTATCGTTTTTCACGCACCTCAACAAAAAAATTACATTAAACGTGTAATCGGATTGCCCGGCGATCATATTGAATATCGTGATGATAAGCTTTACATAAACGGTACATATTATGAAGAGCCGTACTTAGAGCAATATAAAGAAGAATTAAATGAAGGTGTCCTAACCTTTAACTTTACATTAGATACACTAAATGCATTGCAAGGAGAAAGTATTGTTCCAGAGGGACACTATTTTGTGCTCGGTGATAATCGCCAAATTAGTAAGGACAGCCGTCATATCGGCTTCGTTGACAAAACGGATGTAGTAGGAACGAGCAACTTTATTTTTTATCCGTTTGACCGATTTGGTACACCAGAGTCACATATGAAAAACGGAGGTAAATAATGGTTATACAATGGTTTCCAGGTCATATGGCCAAAGCTCGACGACAAATTACAGAAAAACTAAGTCTGATTGATTGTGTACTAGAAATCGTGGATGCACGACTTCCTTACGCGTCAAGAAATCCAATGATGGATGAAATTTTAATAAATAAACCGCGTATTATTCTTTTAAATAAAGCGGATTTAGCAGACCCGCGCGTTACGCAACAATGGTTAGAGCATTATCATGATGATATGACACGATCACTTGCCATTGATGCGAAACAAGGTGTAGGCTTACCGGAAATTTCTAAACTTGCTCAAGAGTTACTTGCAGAAGAGCGCGCAAAACTTGTTGCAAAAGGTGTAACACCACGTGCGATACGTATGCTTGTTGTTGGGATTCCGAATGTAGGGAAATCAACGCTGATTAATCGACTTGCTGGGAAAAATATCGCGAAAACAGGCGACCGACCAGGGATTACAACGAGTCAACAATGGATTAAAGTGGCGAAAGAAATGGAATTATTAGATACGCCAGGAATTTTATGGCCAAAATTTGAAGACCAAACAATTGGGATGCGTCTTGCTGTTTCAGGTGCAATTAAAGATAGCATCCTTCACTTAGATGACATTACGATTTTTGCATTACGTTTTATGCTTGAAAATTATCCAGAAGCAATTGCAGAACGTTATGGCGTTGTTCTTGACAAGGATGAAGTTGAAACACAAGACATTGTTGAAGCGCTAGATAAAATCGGACGCAGACGTGGTGCACTTGCACCAGGTGGAAACATTAACTACGAGAAAGTGTTTGAAATCGTACTTCAAGAACTTCGTGGCGGAAAACTCGGCCGACTTACTTTTGAAACACCAAACGATATCGTGTACCCTGAAGAATAGGGTACACGTTTTTTCATGTTTTGCCGATAGAAGAAGTAGAGAGGATTTTGCAAAATGAAAATAAATGAAATCAAACACAGTTTACAACAAGAAGATTTTACACGTGAACAATTAGAAAGTTGGCGAAAAGACGAGCGAGCGGGTGTGAAAAAACTGATCGCAAGTTATGACAGACAACAACAGCAAGTTCTTGCTTTAGAAGAAAAAGCAGAAGAAATGCTACAGTACGAACGTATCTTTTGGGCAAATGGTGCTGAATTCGTCGCAGGTGTTGATGAAGTAGGGCGCGGTCCGTTAGCGGGTCCGGTCGTAAGTTGTGCGGTAGTGTTGCCGAAAGAAACGAAAATACTTGGTCTAGACGATTCAAAAAAACTAAGTCTCGCAAAGCGTCAACAATTGTTCGAAGAGATTCACGATGTAGCACTAAGCATTGGAATTAGCATATTAGGGCCTGAGGTAATTGACGAGTACAATATATACGAAAGTACCAAACGTGCCATGTATGACGCGCTAAGCAAGTTAGAAACAGGCTATGATGCACTCCTAGTGGATGCGATGCCACTAAAAGTCGATGTGCCTAGTGAAAGTATCATTAAAGGTGATCAAAAAAGCGCAAGCATTGCAGCCGCTTCGGTTATTGCGAAAGTGACACGTGATGAACTGATGAAAGAGATGCACGAAAAGTATCCCCATTATGATTTTCAGAATAATAGTGGGTATGGCACGAAAAAGCATCTTGAAGGACTTGCAAGTCATGGTATCTGCCCCATTCATAGAAAAAGTTTCGAACCTGTCGCAACAATGGTGAGAAATCAAACGTAGGAGGGAAAAAATGCGTGCTCAAAGTATTACTCAAATGGCACCACAAAAAGACCGACCCGTTCAAAATGAGGCATTGCTATCAATTAAAGTTGTCGAAGTAAGGCAAGATAAAAATGTCAAAATCATGGTCGATGGCAAAATAATTACGGCACAATCTGACACCGCCCTAAAAGAAGGGGTATTTTACAACGTTCGCTTAACGACAAATGCAGATGGACAAGTAACATTACATGTTGCGGACAGACAAGCGCAAGTATTGCTTGCGAAAGCTGAAGCGTTACAAACACTTTTACAACTCCCAACCGGAAGTGCGGTAAGAAATCTTCTTTTTACACTGCTTGAAAAGGGAATTGACATGTCCCATCAAGTAAAAACGTTACTGCAACAACATATTACAACAGGCACACATTCAGAAGTAAAAGCGTTTCAACATTTGCTACAAGCGAATATTCCGATACAAAAAGAGAGCATGCAAGCGCTTATTACACTACAAAGTGATGTTGAAGTTGCGGCAACACTTGCAAATGTAATGAAAGACCAAGGGTTGCCAACACATTTGAAAACAGAACTTCAAACTGTTCTGCAAAAGCTAACACCAGAGCAGTTGTTGCAACTACCAACACAAACAAATAGTGACAATCGTACGACCAAAAGAACAGGCGAAATGATGAAACAAGAGCTACCTCTCCAAGAAAAAGTGACGCAACTTTTACAGGTGATTCAATCACTTTCAAAAGAGATGGAGAACCAACAGATTGATCAATCAAAAACAGGTCGTGCAACAGAACAAACTGTCATGGAACAAATGAAAACGAGCATAAAATCACACCCAACACTTACGACAGATGAGCGGCCTTTCGTTCAAGCAATCGTCCAATATTCCCAGGGAAATAGGCTGACAACGGAGAAACTAGCAACGCACATTCAGACATTTTTACAACAAACGCAACACTACGAATCGAGTCCTGTTTCTCAACATAAGGTTGCGGAATTAACAACACTTCTCGGCCTAGAACAAGAACATACACTACGTGAGCAAATTACGCATAATGTATTAGGGAAAAGTGAGCAATTGCCGCTACAAAGTGGATTAAAACAATTGTTACTACAGATTGCAGAAGAACAAAATATAGCACCTGAAACGAAAGTAAATGCATCAAAAGTAGTAGAACATTTAACAGCACAACAACTCGTGAACCATGAAAATAAGCATGACTTATTTTTGCAGTTTCCTCTATGGGTAAATAATACGCTTCAAGAATGTACTATGAGTTATCAAGGGAAAAAAGATGAAGAGGGGACGTTCGACCCTGAATACTGTAAAATTGCTTTTTTTCTTTCGCTAGAAAGTATCGGAGCAGTCGGTATCCATCTAAATGTCCAACGGAAAAGTGTGCAAATGCGGATCTATAATGCATGGCAAGGCATTCAACATGTAGGGGGAGCATTAGAAAGTGGGCTGCAAAAACGGCTAGAAAGTCATGGGTATACGCTCTCTAGTGTGAGTTGGCATTGCGAAAACCCAAAACAGGAT
>JBOFGC010000471.1:0-2928 GCA_051648945.1 Bacilli bacterium | reverse complement strand
AAAAATCCGAAAGAATACGAGAATTCTTTCGGATTTTTGCTTTACCACTTCATATTCAATAATTCTTGAACTAACTCTGGGCGTGTTTTACCTGTTTGTTTATCGATTAGTGACGTATAAAGGTGAGGCACTACACATTTCGCCCCATTTTCTAAGCACACTTGAACAATTTCATGTACGTTTTCAAGACCGATTCCGCCCGTAGGTTCAAAGATTTCAAGACCAGCATCTGCTGCTGCACGTACCATTGCAGCAACCTCTTCAAGCTTCTTCGTTCCTTCGATTGGATAGAATTTCACTGAGTGAACGCCAATTTCGGCAAGCATTGTTGCTGCCATTTCACAACTAACAAGCTCTTTGTAATTTTGGCTCGCAGGTCCTGTTGAAATATATACTTTACCTGGTGTTCCTGATGGTTCGATTACTGCATTAACGATTACATTTTCTGAACCTGGTAAGCTTGTAATACGACCTAATGTATATCCTGCTGCCGGGAAAATCTGATTGATGTGGTTCGGAAGCACAACGCTTGTTACGTCGGCAACTTTACGCCACATTTTTGGGTCTGCTGCACCTAAACCGATACTTAACGGAACATTCGCTGCTTTAAATTCGTTAGCAAGCGCAATGGCTGCTTCTTCTGTCGGGAAATTTTTTACCATTAAACCAACTAACACACGGTCGCCACCTAGAGCAAAAAGTTCCTTACCGTTCTCTACATCTTTCGCTAACACGTTAAAAATTACTTGATGTTTCTTAAACATATCTCAAGTCTCCTTTGTTAATAAACGAATAATTTCTTGAGCAATAATTTCTACTTGACCATCTAAAAGTGGACGTGGGTCGACATAGAGTGTTCCGACATTCGCATAATGATCGCGTAAATAAATACTTGGATTACCTGTTTGAAGCATTTTATTTAGTTCTAAAGCCGTCATCGGTGCCGTCTTCTTCAGCGTAATGGCTGCACGATAGATTGCTCGACCTGCTTCGTCTTGTTTAATTTCACAACTTACTTCGTCTAACCCTGCTAACTGATTACATAGTGCACGCATGCGTTTCATTTGTTCCGCACTGTTATCACTGCGATTTTCATAGTTTCGAAGTGCTGTTAATAGTCCGACCATCGCTTCTTTAGAAACTTTCATCGCACGACCAACACCTTTATATTGCATACGACAACTTTCCATAAAATCCTTTTTTCCAGCAATAAAGCCAGAAGTCGGGCCTTCAATTGCTTTGCCGCCACTATAAATGACTGCGTCTGCACCCATATCGATGTACTTGCGCAAATCTTCTTCCGCCGCTGCATCGATAATAACTGGAATCTTGTGTTTTTCACCAATGGATAGCATGTCTTCAATCGATGCCATTCCTTTTTGGACAGCATGATGGGACTTGATATACATGAGTGCAGCTGTATTTTCAGTAATTGCTTCTTCAATGTGCGCAGCTGTTACTTTATTGGCTGCACCTACACTTTTTACGACACCGCCACCAATTGTAATCATCTGCTCAATGCTACCGCCAAAATGAATACAATGACCCTTTTGAATAATGACTTCGTTCCGAAGCCCTTCGGTGTTTGGAATGCGTTCAATTAGAGAAATTTTCTTTCCTGAAATACAAGCAGCTACACTTATTGCTACACCCGCTGCTGCGCCAATCGTTGGACATCCATCTTCTGCACCTGTGTGCTTTGCTACTTCTTGACCAAAAAACGCCATCATTTCTTCAATGTCCACATAATCCATTGCTGCTTGCCCCATGGCCTCAGCAACGGATGGGGCGACAGCACTTGCACCTAGTGCTGTCATTTTTCCACTTCCATTAATTACGGTTATTAAACCTAATTCACTAAACTTTCCCATTGCTCCTCACCTGCTTTCTTTATCCCATAGCACGATTACTATCTATATGTATCATTTCTTCTATTATTTCTACGACTTTCCCTTCTCTGATTGTCATTGTCGGTGAGATGATCTTATCTACAAGCATTTGCTCCCCTTCTGAATCAAATAGTGGCATCTCTCTTTTTTGCATGGTAAATACAGTTATATCTGCTCTACTACCTATAGCCCATGTTCCTATTTCAGGACGTTGTAATATTTCAGTTGCACGCGAGGTAACTGCACAAATTACATCAAGTAATGAATAACCGAGCGCCATGATTTTTGTCATGGTCAACGCTAAACTTCCTACTGGATGAGAGAAATTCTGTTTGTAAATGTCAGTTGAAATACTGAAGTGATTGGTATTCTTACTTTTAAAATTACGCATTGTTTCAAATGAAAAACTCGACGTACCATGACCAACATCTAAATATACGCCATTATCTACTGCATTTTGAACATAGGGAAGTAATGCTCCAGACAAGTCTAATATCCCACCCTTTTTCCCGTGAAAAGCATGGGTGATAATATCTCCTTTTCCTAACAAAGTAACAATATGTTCTAGTTTTGGCGGAGAATTACCGATATGAACCATAATCGGTAATTTCGTCTCATTCGCTATTTTTTTTGCGTGTTTTAGCGCTTCTACATTTGTTTTTTTTACAACAGATCCACTCATTCTCGTTTTAATTCCGACAATAGAAGGATAGCAATTCAGTAATCGCTTACATTCTTCTATAGACATGTAATCTTCTACATTACTCAACTCACTCAAACCTGAACACAAACCATGAACAGATAGATTTAAAAAGGCTAAAACTTCTGTTTTACAACACATTATGTTGTTTTTGTAGAAACGTTCAAAAGTATGAACGCCAGCACTTCCTGCATCAACAATCGTGGTTACCCCTTGAGAAACGCCTACTTTATCAGGTTCGATTCCTAATTCTGTCATGTCAGTATATACATGAACGTGTAAATCAATCCACCCAGGAGATATATACTGTCCATTTACATCGATTACTTCTGGTGTACA
>JBOFGC010000470.1:0-8549 GCA_051648945.1 Bacilli bacterium | reverse complement strand
TCCTTTCTTTCTCCTCTTTTGTACTATACCACGGCGTTTGCTTTGCGGACAAACGTTGACACATGGTTTGGCTTACGCCAAACGCCCATTCATCCCGCCACTTAAAACTGGGCTGCGCCCCTCACGTTTTTGAAGTGGGGGTGTTCTGGGCGGTATTGATAAAGAGTATATACATACCTCTGCAGATTATTTCGCTCGCACGCGCAAAAACCTTTCGTCTGTGGCTTATGAAGAAGTTTCACATCCATAATCATGTTCTATAGTAACAACCAACTCTGTACCACAATCAACTGTCCCTTCTCACTCCTCTGTCTCAATTTCACTCAGCGTGCGAATTCGTTCGGCGACGGATGGGTGAGCGTAGAAAATTTTACGAACGAGAAATGGTGGATACACATCCGACAGGCTTGATGAAGATAATTTTTGAAACGCTGAAACAGCGCCTTCTGTATCATTCGTTAATTCGATTGCAAAGGCATCACTTTCTCTTTCATGATAGCGACTAAATGCATTGTCTACTGGCTGAAACGCAAAACTTAGTACGGATAGCGCTAAAAATATGAGTGGTATGCTCGAAAATCCATATTGTGCAAACGACGCTCTGCCGCTCTTTTTAAGAATTTTCCGCCCCATCCATTGTGCACAAAATAGTCCTAAAAGTGATACAACAAAGCCAATGGCTAAATTCCAATAAATATGTTTTTTCACGTAGTGTGCCATTTCATGAGCCATAACAAAAAGCACTTCGTCTTCATCTAATGCCGCAAGTGTTGTGTCCCATAACACAATACGCGAATTGCTGCCGATGCCGGTTACGTAGGCGTTGAGCGCTGTCGTTTTCTCTGCTTTATTTACCTGATAGACGTGTTCAGCTGGAATTTCAGCTTGCTGGGCGAGAGCTAAAATTTTCGTCTCGAGTTGTTCATTTTCAATTGGTACGAAACGCTCGTACAACGGGTCAATCACAACAGGCTGAATAAACACTAAAAAGAGTGTAAACGGTATGCTAATAATCCATAGCGAGAACGGCCATCTCCGTGGTTGACGAAGAAGTAAATAATGCAGAACAAATACAATCGGTAACACAACCAGTAGACCGATCCAAAAATCAACGACCCAATCGCGCATCCAACTCGAAAAAGATTGCACACTCACGCCAAAACGATTCGCAATCTGATAGCTTAGCCATTGCAGTGGCCAATCAAGCAGCGCAATGAGCACAGACCAAATGGTGAAAAAGGCACCAAGTTGCAGAAACGGACGCGTTAATGCAACACGTACAAATCTTTCAATTTTGTGCCCAACACCATTCAGTAAGAGCAGTGCGATGACAAGCCATTCAATCGGTTCGCTTAAAAACATGAATAGGTATTTTATTTTCGAATATTCCGTACTGTTTGCAAGTTGCTCCGCTGTCATGAAAGTTGTAGGATCGACTGCTGTGTTGCGCATGTTCTCTGGTAATGTATAGTCAGCAAAAAGATACACGTAACTAAGTACGGCTATGCCGTACACTAAAAATGCTCCAATCAACCACTTTGTCCACTTATGCATGTACATCCCCCTTTTTCATTAAGGATATGCACGTGCTTGTCCCTATAGAATTGTTAACTTATTGTAAATTCTCCTTTCTACCTACATTCTTTTATTCTTTCCGCATACTATACATATTGTGGACGAAAAGAAAATGCACACCGTTACCGACTGATAAGGTGTGCATCTAGCCATAAATACTTTGTAACTTAAAAATACTTCATCACTTCTTTATACTCAGAACTTAACGTTAAAAATGCCTCTTCGTCTCTACACGCCAATGCTTTGTCGATTGCTTCTTCTAATAGTGCTTTTTTTCTGACGAGTAATGCCTCATCAATAATCATCTGAATGAGCATTTGCGCCGTATCATTTGCTGATGTGCGTGTTTGTTTATGAAGAGAAGATTTCACCATGTCTGAAAACGGTTTTTCATTTTTCATGTTCAACACTCCATTCTCCCAATTTTTCTTAAAAAGAAAACGCTGTCATCTTTGAAACAATTCCTTTAGCGACTGTTAAATTTTATATAGTATATGTGAGTACTGGTTGTACATCAACTGTTTCAATCGAAATTTTCTTTGCTTTTTTACATGAAAATTTCAAGGTGGACAAGCACAGGATTAAGAATGACGAAGTATTGGGGAATGTGTCGATAAGTGTAAAGGTTTGTTATAGATTGTAAAAATAGTAAAGAACATGGTTTTCCGTTTTTCTCCTGTGATAGGATACAAGGGAAAGGAGTGAGGAGACATGTCCCAAAATCAAAATATAAAATTCATCAAAGACTACGCCGTTCATAGTAAAACGTGTGCAATCCTCAACTATGAACTTGCAGACGGAGTGATTATCTCTCGTATTTTAGAAGAAAACCAGACTTTTTTTTGTACGAAAACACCAAGTGAAATTCTCCTACGTAGCTGTCGACACTATGGCGGGTCATACGAAGAACGACGTGAAATAACGAAAATGCTTTTAAACGTTAGTCATCGTCCGCCTGTCGTTGTATGCGCAAAGAAAGGGCTCTATTTTTTCCCAACATCTGGCGTCAAACATAGAGAATGTTGTTGGTTTAATCATTATTTCATTCTAAAATTCCAAGCGTTTCGCAACAATCAAACGATGATTTTTTTCAACAATCGCACGTCAATCACCATCCCCATGAGTGCCACTTCTTTTGAGATTCAATGCTATCGCACCGCTCAACTTCGGCACATACTACTTCAACAGCAGACCGAATCAAAAACGAGGAAATTTATCGTCATGCCAGCGTCGCATTCGAATAATTTCCCAAGCAGCTACGAACAACTTCTCGATCATCTTCAACAACAAGAACAAGAGCAACAACGTTTTGTCCATCTCATCGATGACTAATAGACCAAAACAAACAATCGCTCAACATTATGATGCTTGAGCGATTGCTTTTGTTTTCCTTAACATACTCCACTGTAAACTCAACAAACAGTAAACAAATGGTCAATACGGTTATGTACATAAAGTAGTAGATTTGATTATCTAGTTATTGTCTTATTCAGTTACAATTGCAAGGACATATTGAGACCAAACAAGGTATGCTACAATGAATCCAACAACGAAAAAATTTGAACCATAGTCTTTATTTTTTTTATATTTTTTTGTAATTAGATAAATATTGTAACATACGATTGCGACGAACAATGGTGATAAATACACGCCGGTGACAATAATAAATTTACCCATAACTCCCCACCCCCTTCCGCACTAATTGTACAACTATTCTGAAAAATATTAAACGTTTACTTCATTCTAAAATTCCAAGCGTTTCGGAACATTTTCTTCAACAGCAGACCGAATCAAAAACGAGGATATATCGTCATATGCATCGTTGACTAATACACCAAAACAAACAATCGCTCAACATTCCAATGCTTGAGCGATTGCTTTTGTTACGCTTATATATTATTCCTCAAAATTCTCTCCACAACAATCTTCGCGTTTTGTACACAGCGGTCGAGTCCCATGCCGCTAAAGCCTGAACCGATGACAAACACACCTGGAAAGTCCTCTTTCAAAAATCGTTTTACTTCATCGACTTTGCGTACATACTCTACCGAGAACATCGGTAACGCTTCATGATAACGAAACACATGCACACTTTCTGGTTCTGCTTGAATGTTTAGAATGCGCTGCAAATCAACGTACGCTCGACGGATGAGTTGTTCATTCGTAAGCGATTCATCTGTTAGCACGACATTGCAACGCAACATCACACGCGTACGATTTACCTTCTCTGGCCACTTTTGATGCATAAATGTACACGAACGAATATTGTATTTTTCATACTCACTCACAACAAAACCAACGGACTGCGGCAAATGTAAGACGTCTTTTTGATAAAAGCTAAATACTAAAACAGCAACAGGAACACCCTTTGCCATCACACTTAGTTTTTCAACACTCTCACTCGGAATAAGACGGGCAAACGCAGAGGGATTGCCTGTAAATACGACATAATCAGAAAGGACGGACTGTCCACCTTGTAGTTGTAAACGATATGAATCTCGTTCTTTTTCAACGGCTAATACAGGTCGCTCTAAAATAAAGTCGGTATGTAGCAATTCACTTTTCAACGTATCAACAAGTTTTTGCATGCCACTTTTTAGTGACATGAAATTCACCGCTTGTTTGTTTTGAATATCTATTTTTTTCATTCCACGAATTAAACTATTATGCTGCTCTTCCACACGGCGAAACGTCGGAAAAAGGGCATGTATACTCACATTGTCCACATGATGCAAATAACTATTCATCAAAAGTGGCGTTGTAATACGTTCTGTAATTTCATCACCTAAGCGCCGACGTAAAAAACTCCCCACTGAATCTTCACTACTAAAGTTTCCTGCTGGTTGTACTAACTCAAAAAAAGCGCGAAATTTCCCTTTTGGTGATAGTAATGTGGAACGCAAAATTTCCTTTAATGATGTAGGAATGCCATACACAACGCTATCAGGAACGGGATGCAGTTTATTTTGGTGCAAAATATGCCGTTGATACTTTCTTTCAAACAGTAGTTCTTCTTCAAGATTCAATTGCGCAATCAATTCACTCATATGAGAATGAACCAAAAATGAATCGGGTCCATGCTCAATTACACTGCCAAATTCATGCGTTGTGCGCAAGTTGCCACCCACCTGATTGGATGATTCAACAACTGTTATCTTCATTCGCTCATTTGTTTGTTGAAACGCTTTTTCCAAATAATAAGCCGTGCATAACCCAGAAATTCCACCACCGATGATTACTACCTTTTTTGTTGGTCGCATAAAAAATATCTCACCTCTTCGTAATCCTACTATCGCAAATTTTTAAATAAAAAGAAATAGTTTTTCTTTTTAAAATTCTTCATTTGTATGAACAATTCATGCAAAAACGCGCTCTCTAAAAAGAGAACGCGCCCTCAATATATAACTCTTAATAAAATACACCATTCGACGGTGTCCCTTCTAATCCGGTAATTCTATCATAAGGCACGACTTCATACGTCGCTTTTGTCAGTGCGTCCATAAATGGAATATCAATGACATTCACCCCGATAACTTCATCCACAAGTTTTCGTTTACCATCTTTTAAACGATACAAACGATACACAACACGTTCATCTGAACTCGCTGTAAACGTAATCGAATGGGAAAACAAGCCGGATTTCACTGCTTTTACATCTTCAATAATCGGTAAGGAGATTGGACGTTCCAAGTCTTCGATATTTCCTGGCTTCGTAAACGTCGCTTCTCCTGCGTTTGGATACTCACTCATCACTTTTTTAAACAACTTTACAGGCGTGTCGCTACCGCTTTGAATGCCCTCATTCCCATTGTTTTGATCGTAACCCATCCACACTGCGCCGACAATATCAGTCGTCATCCCAACAAACCAAGCGTCACGACTGTTTGCTGGGAAATTCGGCATTGATGTTGTTCCTGTCTTACCAGCAAGTGCCCCTTCATATCCACCTGAAGTGCCTGTACCACTCGCTACAACTTGTTCAAGCATACGAATCATATCCCATGCGACTTGGGGTTTCCATACAGATTCTGTAAGGGTGCGGTCTCTCTCGACCTCCGTACCATCACTTCGATAAATACGCGAAATAAAATGCGGGGCGATATACACCCCTTCATTTAAGAACGACTGATACCCACCAGCAAGTGCAAGGGGCGTTATCCCTTCACTCAAGCCGCCAAGCGCCGTTGCTAACCCATCATCCTCGAAGCTAAGACCAACCTTTTCTGCATAGTCTTTCGCGACATCAATGCCTACTTCATCTAATAAAGCGACAGCAGGTACGTTATAAGAGTATGTGATTGCATCAAATACAGTCGCTGTTGGTGTGTACACACCACCTGCATTGCGCGGAGAGTACCCATTAAAATCCGTTCGTTCATTCGGCAACAAACTATAAGGACCAACAATCCCTTCGTTCATTCCAGGTCCAAACACGTACAGCGGTTTAATCGTCGAACCCGGCTGGCGTTTCACAACGACACGATTTAATCCTTTTGCCATATACTCGCGCCCACCAACAGCCGCTTTTACGCCCCCCGTTTTTCCATCAATAAAAACACCTTGCGATTGGATATCTGGGTGCGCACTCGGATAGAGCGTCGCATCATTTATATTTTTATGAACAATTTCTTGTAATTTCGTATCAAGTGGCGTCACAATCGTATAGCCACCTCGAAGTAACTCCTCACCTGGTATTCCGAATTCTGATTCCGCTTCCGCATAAATAAGATCTATATAGGAAGTGAGTGCATCATTTTTTAAACTTTCAGGTACATTTGTTTTCAGTTTTTTATTTTTCGCCGTTGCATATTCTGTTTCTGTTAAAAACCCTTCTTCAGACATCGAATACAACACTGTGTTGCGTCGTTCGACATTTTTTTCTGGTTGCAGAAGTGGCGAATAGTGCGAAGGCGCTTTCGGAATGGCTGCAAGTGACGCACCTTCTTCAACCGTTAATTCGCTCACTGATTTTGAAAAATACAGTTGACTCGCGGCCTCAATTCCATAAGCACCATGACCGAAATAAATTTGATTTAAGTACAACGCTAAAATTTGGTCTTTTGAATAGCGTCTTTCTAAATTCAAGGCGATGAGCACTTCTTTTACTTTACGCCACATCGTTTTCTCATTACTTAAAAATAAATTTTTCGCTAATTGTTGTGTAATTGTGCTCCCACCTTGTACTTTACCACCATGACGGATATCAGCAACAATGGCACGCGCAATGGCTTTCCCATCAATTCCACCGTGGTCATAAAAACGACGGTCTTCAATGCTTAGAAAAGCATGCCGCACATGTTCAGGAATTTTACTAAATGGAACAATTTCGCGGTTCTCTACATATAGCTTAGTAATAAGCGTATCATCTAGGGACACGACTTTAGACGCACTGTTCAATACGAGCTTTTCTTCATCGATGGCATAGTTTCCAAAGAAAATAAAGCTAAGGTAAATGAAAAAGCTAAGTATAAGTACACCGAACAGGATTGCGATCGGAATAAGGATTTTTTTTATGTTACTCATGGTTGCATTACCCTAACCTTTCTGAAGTTTTGTTATTTTAGTATATCATAATTCGAAAAATAAACACTTTGGTAACCGATTATGCTAAAATCTGTGGATAATTTAGAATATTTTTATTTCACCACGGTGCTTTTATTTGATACACTTACAGAAAAAAGTATGTGCTCACTGAAGGAGGTCCTATTTATGATTTCAAAAATAGAAAGCTATTTAGACAAGGCGTATCCTCAAATGGTTGATGTGCGTCGCTATCTTCATCAACATCCTGAACTTTCGTTTCAAGAATATAAAACAGCAGCGTACATCGCTGCACAATATGAAGACATGGCGATTGAAGTACGGACAAACGTTGGAGGAAATGGAGTTGTTGCACGACTTAAAGGCGGAAAGCCCGGCAAAAAAGTAGCGCTTCGTGCAGATTTCGATGCCCTTCCGATTCAAGATGAAAAAGATGTTCCCTATCGCTCAACCGTACCTGGTGTGATGCATGCGTGCGGGCATGACGCCCATACGAGTATTTTGCTTCACATCGCAAAAGCGTTGCACAGCGTAAAAGACGAATTGTGTGGTGAATATATCTTCATTCATCAACATGCCGAAGAATACGCACCAGGAGGCGCAAAACCGATGATTGAAGACGGTGCTCTTCAAGACGTAGATGTCATCTATGGTACACATTTATGGGCTTCAGAACCTGTTGGCCATATTCTCTACACAGAAGGTCCACTCATGGCCGCTTCTGACCGATTTACCATTGAGATACAAGGAAAAGGTGGGCACGGAGCAACGCCTCATCTTACCCATGATGCTATAACAATTGGCGCACAACTCATTCTCAATCTACAACAAATTGTAAGCAGAATCGTAAATCCACTGCAACCTTGTGTCGTAAGCGTCGGCTCATTTAAAGCATTAAATGCATTCAATGTCATCGCAGACAGAGCTGAAATCATCGGAACTGTACGTACATTTGACGACGAAACACGCAACAAAATTGAACTCGAACTACAGCGAATTGCACACTACACGTGTGAGATGTTTCACGCGACCGCAAGTATTCATTATGACCGCGGCTATCCTGCACTCGTGAACCATCCAGAAGAGGCACAATTTATCGCTGAAACAGCAGCACAAGTAGATGGCGTTACCGATATCATCCTAACCGAACCGCATATGGGCGGCGAAGATTTCGCTTATTACTTGCAAGAAATTCCCGGATGTTATTTCTTTACAGGTGCAGCACCTGAAGGCACACAACCGCCTTTTCCACATCACCATCCAAAGTTTGACATTCAAGAACAAGCCATGCTACTCGCAAGCAAAGTGCTCGTCCGTGCGGCACTCAATGCAGCAATCCGCTAAGTACGAAAACAATAAACAGAGTAAAAATCCCCAAAAGAAACCTTCTGGGGATTTTACTCTATTTATGCTGTTTTTTCCCAATCATCGTG
>JBOFGC010000469.1:0-1458 GCA_051648945.1 Bacilli bacterium | reverse complement strand
TCCTGTATGGTTAGTGTTCGGATACCAATCTAACATCACTTTCACTTTTGTTAAACTTGCATCCGACTCCTCTTTTTTCTCATTGCCACATGCTGTAACGCCAAGTGCAAGTGTCGCTACACAAAGCATACTTAACCATTTCTTTTTCATAATTTTTCCCCTCTCTACCACTTTACGATTTTCTTTTCAAGCCAACTTACCAGTGCTACTAAGGAAACACTTAATAAAATAATTAAAAAAGTAACTGCAAATAGTGCATCTGTCATAAAACTTTTTGAAAAACGCGTTAATAAAATGCCGAGTCCATATTTTGCGCCCAACCATTCACTTACGACTGCCCCCATTACTGCATAGGTTGCAGCAATTTTAATACCAGTAAACGCCCCTTTTATCATAAAAGGTATGCGTACATGAAAATCTGTCTGCCAACTTGACGCACCGAGTGAATGAATAACGCGCGTGTAGTCAACCGGGATTGTCATTAAGCTTGCATATGTACTTAAAACAACAGGAAAAAATGCTAAAAACGTAACTAATACTACTTTAGGTAGCACATCAAAGCCTAACCATACAACGAGAAGTGGTGATAACACAACGAGTGGAATGTTTTGACTGAGTAAAAGGAAACCATGCAACGTTTTTTCGATAAATGGTATTTTCACAAAAAGTACAGCCAACATCATCCCCAACACACTTCCGATAAACAGACCCGTCACCGCTTCAAACATCGTGATTCCCACATGTGGTAAATAAGTTTGAAGCTCACTTGTGAGTTTTATCACAACATCTGTCGGACGCGGCAATAAATAATGCGGTACTTCATAAATAAGAACAGCCGCTTCCCACATCACCAATAATAATGCGAAAAAACAACTTGATAAAAAAAATCGACTTGTCAAAAACGTGTTATTTACGATATTTGTGAAGCTTTTCATGCATCGTCACACCTTCTGTTGGTCGGTAATGAATTTTTATATTTGTAATCACTTCTTTTGCACCTGCATCTACACACGCTTGTTGCGCTTGTTTGACAATTTCAAGTAAGTGATTCACTTCACCCTCCATTACTGTTTCCATCGCGCCCACTTCATAGACAACGCCGCTATTTTCAACGACCGCTATTGCCGCATCAACAACATCATAACTATGCAAGTGATCAGGAACTTTCGGTATTACTTGGAATGCTACGTGACAATGTTTCTCCATTATGCATCAACCTTTCTGTATGTACTTCTTCCTATTCTATCAAAAAGTAAGAGTTGGGTCATTATAAAAGACTTTAGAATGTGTTTGAATGGGGAAATGGTGCTGGGGGAGACTCTATTTTCTACGTGGAATCGGTGTAGTGCGATTCTTGCGATTTTAGTTTGTTCATTTATGCTTTCTTTGGTTCATTCGACACTTACTTCATTTCATTCGGCCCTTACGCTGGCTCATTCGACCCTTACTTCATTTCAT
>JBOFGC010000468.1:0-2417 GCA_051648945.1 Bacilli bacterium | reverse complement strand
ATCTGCGCCTGAAAGCTAGTCGATGTTCGACGTTGTGTTTTGAAAAGGGCAAAATGCTAACATTAGAAAAAAGTAAGGTACTCGATAACTAATTTAGTTATTTGAGTACCTTTTTTGTTTGGTCAGGATGTTTTGTGGAGTAGAGACAATTGTAGGCTGGATGAGAAGAATATTTTATTTTGAAGAATTAATACGGGAAAATTATAAATGCTAAAGTAATAATGTACAGAAATGACGAAATAAAAATGTACAATTTAGACCATATCTAACATACTGGTTCAGAGGTGATCGGTATGTTGTTACAGCTAGATGTTAATACGTCAGTAGAAATTAATAAGTTAGAAGATTTAAAGGGATTAAAAATACTAATGGAGAATTCTAAGATGAAAATCAATGCTTCACAAATAGCTAGAGAATTAGGCTGCGATCGGAGAACTGTTCAGAGATACTTTGATGGATACACACCAAAAAAAGAAAGAAGTAAAAAGTCAAAAATCGATGAACATTACGAAACAATAAAGGAGCTTCTTTCCGAAGAAAACCCGCAGGTTTTCTATTACAAAAGAGTGCTTTATCAATACTTGAAAGACAACCATAAATTAGAATGCTCAGCTTCAACTTTTCGTACATATATTTCAAAGAGACCAGAGTTCCAATCTAAATTCACAAAAAACGCTCAGCAAGGCAAAGCAAAGCCGGTGGTAAGGTATGAAACTCCTCCCGGAGAGCAGGCACAGTTAGACTGGAAAGAGGACTTAAAATATATCACAAGTGATGGTGAAATTATTTATATTAATGTACTAGTTCTTCTGCTAAGTCATTCGCGGTTTAGACTTTATCAGGTTAGTATTTCTAAGACACAAAGTGTCTTACTTCCAATACTCACTGCTTTTTTTGAAAAATTGGGCGGCATACCAAGTGTGCTACTAAGCGACAATATGAAGACGATTATGGACCACGCACGTACCGAGCACTTTCCTGGAAGAGTAAATAACAAATTTCAACAGTTTGCGGATGACTTTGGCTTTAAAGTACAACCTTGTATTGCTGCAAAGCCACAAACAAAAGCAAAGGTCGAGTCACCAATGAAAATTCTTGATGAAATACATGCTTATCAAGGGAAATTCACATATGAAGAACTACATGCATATGTGCAAGGGTTGTGCGATCGAGTGAATGCGACAGTTTCGCAGGGGACAAATAAAATTCCGCTCTTAGAGTTTAAAAAAGAAAAGAATCACTTACAGTCCCTACCAAGTAAGGAAATAAGAGATTCTTATCGAGCACATCATGCACTTGTTAAAGTCAACACTGCTGGAATGTTTTCGTACAAATCCAATCAGTATTCAGTAGGCGCTGAATATATTGGTAAGCATGTAGAAATCCAAGTATATGACAACCAAATTCACGTGTACCATAACTCAAAACTTATTGTACATTACAGCGTGACTTCAAACAAGTTGAATTACAAAAATGAGCATTATATAGAAAATCTAAAACGCTCTGTATCCCCACGAGTGGATGTAGATCAACTAGCAAGGAAAAATTTAGATGCAATAGGAGCGCTGTATGCAGATGAATAGTAATTACAAGAGACTCATAGAGAATTTGAGCTATTTAAAGCTCAAACAGGCAGAATTACATTTGGATGAATGTATTGAAATGACGTATCGGAATGAGGTTTCCTTCGTTGATGTGCTGTTAAAATTAACGGATTATGAAATTGAAGTGAAAGAACACAACATGATGAATTCGATGGTGAAAATGGCCGCATTCCCACACTTGAAGGAGATAAAGGACTTTGACTTTGCATTTCAACCAGCGGTGAATCAACAACAAATATTAGACTTTCTTACACTACGGTTTATTCAACAACAAGAAAACATCGTATTCCTTGGTACAAGTGGCGTCGGTAAGACCCACTTAGCTACTGCCATCGGCATCGCAGCAGCAAAGAAAAGAACAAGTACATATTTCATTAAGTGCCACGATTTAATCTTAAACCTAAAGAAAGCACTGAGTGAAAATCGCCTAGAAGCACGATTGAAACATTATACGAAATATAAACTACTTATCATTGATGAAATTGGTTATTTACCAATAGATGCTGAAGACGCAAAGTTGTTTTTCCAACTGATTGACCGAAGGTATGAGAAACAAAGTACCATCTTCACAACCAATGTAAATTTCAAGACATGGGGAGAGATCTTTCAAGATCCCAAAATTGCGAATGCAATTCTGGATCGCGTTTTACACCACGCCACAGTGGTAAATATCGTGGGTGAATCATATCGTTTGAAACGACATTTCGAGCAAGAGAACAGTTAGAAATGTACATTTTTAAACAGTCATTTTTGTACATTTTAATGTTGACATTTATAAGTTGAGATATTTCTTCAGACTCCGTTCTAAGATAG
>JBOFGC010000467.1:0-3120 GCA_051648945.1 Bacilli bacterium | reverse complement strand
CATTTTGGAAGTTTCTACAAACGGTCTTAACGTTTATGGTCGTTATCCCTTCCCTCATGACTGCATTTAGTATGTTCGCAACGTTCGAAATGCGTGGTCGTGAACTTGGCGGAAAAGGCGTATTCGGTTGGTTCCGTCTGTTACCATGGAGTGATGTACGTTTCACTTCACTGTTCATTGCAATGCTATTCTTTATTCCAGGCGGCGCTGGCGGTCTCGTGAATGCAAGTTTTCAAATGAATGAAGTCGTTCATAATACATTATGGATTGTTGGTCATTTCCATATTACTGTCGGTACACCTGTTGTAATGACGTTCTTTGGCATCAGTTTTTGGTTAATCCCTTATTTGAGCGGACGTGTCATGACTGCAACTTACAAAAAACTAGCGATGTTGCAGGTGATTCTTTGGAGTGTTGGGATGTTTATGATGAGTACTGCTCAGCATATACTTGGTTTGTTTGGCGCTCCGCGTAGAACAGCTTATACAACGTACAACGACAATCCAACAGCGCTTGAATGGGCTGATCAGATGTTTGCGAGTTATAAAACAATGGCTGTTGGGGGAAGTATCCTCTTTATCGCCGCGATGTTATTTCTCGGTCTAATGATCTATGCAATGCGTAGTTTACCACTTGAAACGAAAGAGAACAAAACAGAGTTTCCGATGATTGAAACACCTGATACCGTTCCTACATTTCTTGAAAATTGGAAGTTTTGGATCGGACTTACGTTTGTCCTAATTTTAATCGCTTATGCTATTCCAGTGTATGAGATGATTTCAGGAGATACTCCTGGCGCTCCTGGTGTTCGTACTTGGTAATATAAACTTAAAAAAATCCCACTATCGAATTTCTTCGACACGTGGGATTTTTTTAAGTTCTAATAAGGCCGCTTGGATGTAGTGCTAATTTGAAATGTTCTTAAAGGCTAATTTCCCAAAACTTTTCACGCATAATCCAATCATACGTGCCTGAATCTTTATTGTGTAATTTTTCATCGATTGTTGCGATTGCTTCTGCCGTTTGACTTCCGTGTGCGAGAAGTGCATTGCGTTTCGCTTCAAATACATCTGAAACATCATTTATATAGGTTGGCTGTCCAATTTCATTATAGGCGTTACGACTAAAAGCTACAGTAAGGAGCGCTGGACGTTTTTCTGTTGGCATTTGTTTGAGCGCTTTAACTACCCACTCACCCGTTATATCATGGTCTGGATGGACGCTATAGCCTGGATAGAACGTGTAGATGAGGTCGGGTTGCTCACTTACTATTATTTGTGTAATCCGTTCTACACCCTCTACTATCGGCATAAATTCTAGTAATTTGTCGTACAAACCTGCACTAATCAATTTATGTACACCAAGTGCTTCACACGCCTTACTTAATTCTCTACGACGAATATAAGGAAGTGTTTGTCGATTGGCGATAACGGGATTTCCTAAGTTTCTACCGTTCTGCCCATCTGTCAAACAAAGATACGTAACTTTATCTCCATTTGCAGCATGTTGTGCAATTGTACCGCCTGTTGCAAATGTTTCATCATCTGGATGCGGAAAAATGACTAATACTTTTTTCATGACCAATCATCCTCCATTCCCGAGTCTAAACTCTTCGTTGATAATTGTAGACATATGGTAAGACGATTATTAGCATCTAGACCTGTTAAATTAATGCCATGTTCCCATATTTTCATATGCGTTAATCCTTCTGCATAAATCCATCCTGTTGGTGTTTTTAATGCTGCTCGAAAAGGTCCTACGCCTTTTAAAGCACCGTACGCATATGTAATTTCCAAATTCCGAAGTAGCGCACATACTGTCATCGGTGCTTTTCCATAATGTGCTGCATAAGCCCCTGTTGTCGTTTCGAGGTGTACATACATTGGTTGTTCTGCGAATTTTTCTAGTACTTCGTTTACTTGTTGTGCTTCTATTGTAAGCATATTTATCACCCTTTCTTATCCACATTGTATCGTTTTAAATGGAAAAATCCTACAAAAAGAAACAATTTTCGCAAATTCGAATGTTAATTTCTAATTTTATCTGAATTATTCATCATTTTGTGCTATTATACTCGTAAAAACATTTTAATTTTCGGTCTTTTCAATTATTTTATCACAAACACTTAGGGAAGCGTTATGTTTTAGAGGAGGAATTTTGATCATGAAAGTCGCAAAATTTGGTGGAAGTAGTGTTGCAAACGCCACACAGTTCCGAAAAGTTGCTAATATCGTTGCTTCAGATGCTACACGCAAATATATTGTCGTTAGTGCACCCGGAAAACGTTATTCTGATGATATTAAACTAACTGATTTACTCATTGCATTGCAACAGGCTGTCGTAGCCGGAAACGACATCGATCGTTCTTTACAACCTATCGTACAGCGTTACGCTGAGATCGCGAATGAGTTGGAGATGGACACAGCAATCATTCAACAAATTCAACTTGATCTACAAACTACTATTTCACGCTATGAAAGCAACCCAGCACGTCTTCTCGACGCATTAAAAGCGAGTGGTGAAGACAACAACGCGAAGCTAATGAGCGCGTATTTCAATCATGTTGGAATTCGTGCGCGCTATGTTAGTCCAGAAGAAGCTGGAATTATTGTAACAGACGAGCCTGGAAATGCACAAATCCTATCGTATGCTTTCGATAAGATTGCCGCTCTAACGACGTACGACGGTGTTTGTGTTATACCTGGATTTTTCGGTATAAGTGAATCTGGTGATGTTGTTACCTTCCCGCGTGGCGGTTCTGACATTACGGGTTCAATCATTGCGCGTGGTGTAAACGCAAGCCTATATGAAAACTTTACTGATGTCGATAGTATTTATTGTGTAAATCCAACGATTGTGGAAAAACCTTTCGAATTGAAAGAAATTACATACCGTGAAATGCGTGAATTAAGCTATTCTGGTTTTAGTGTATTTCATGATGAGGCGTTATTTCCTGTCTATCAAGTAGGAATCCCTGTTTGTGTAAAAAATACAAACAATCCTGAAGCACCAGGTACGTTAATTACTGCAACGAGAAATCATGTACACCAACCAATCGCTGGAATTGCTAGCGATAAAGGTTTTTCCATTATTCAAATTAGTAAGTATTTAATGAACCGC
>JBOFGC010000466.1:0-2298 GCA_051648945.1 Bacilli bacterium | reverse complement strand
TTCAATATATCAAGTGTTTTCTTTTTTGACAACTATTTCAAGGTAGAGTTGGCATGTATATTGTAGAATAAAGAGTAAAAAGGACGGCATCTGTAAAGAAACCGTCCATTTTACTATTAGTCATTATTATTGTGCAATTGTTGTTGAGCCATTTGAACGAGTCTCTTTGTCATTTCTCCACCGACACTACCATTTGAACGCGCTGCTGCATCACTTGAAAGCGTTACGCCGAACTCTTGAGCAATTTCATATTTAAATTGATTTAATACGCCCTCAACACCAGGGACGAGTAATGGATTGTTGTTAGTCATTTGATTTTAGTCCTTTCAGGAAGAATAAGCGATGGAATTCGCTTACTACTAGCATATACTGCATTTGTTTTACTATGCAGTATAGGTTATGCTAAAATCTAACAAGTATATTTGAAAGGTAGGACGTTACAGTTGTATATACGTTTTCGTAAAGTACGTTTGACACCTATTCAATTTATTGTGTCGATGTATTTTTTAGCAGCAATGGTTGCCGCAGTTATTTTAAATTTACCAATATTTTTAAATGAAGGTGTTTCATTATCTATTATTGATGGACTATTTGTTGCAGTGAGTGCTATTAGTGTCACTGGCTTATCACCGATATCGATTGTGGATACATATAACCAACTAGGAATTATTGTTCTTACCTTTTTTCTACAGTTTGGTGGGATTGGTTTGATGACGATAAGTACAATCGTTTGGATTGTACGGCGGAAAAAAATAGGTCTCAGCCAAAGAATGCTCATTATGACGGATCAAAATCGCTTTGAATTTTCAGGACTTGTTCGTATAATGATGCGAATTGTTATCATTATTTGTTGTATTGAATTGATTGGTACTTTTCTTTTGTATTTACGTTACATCGATTATTTCCCTAGCCGTGGAGAAGCATTTTACCATGCTTTTTTTGCATCCATTAGTGCTACAACGAATGCTGGATTTGATATTACAGGTTCTAGTTTAATTCCATTTCGAAATGATTACTATGTTCAATCCGTTACAATGGGATTATTGATATTAGGTAGTATTGGTTTCCCAGTTCTTATCGAAGTATTAGAATGGATAAAGAGAAGGAAAGATCGCTCCTTTACCTTTTCGCTCTATACGAAATTAACGACGACAACGTATTTTATTTTGGCAGGTGTAGGAGCGTTAGGAATTTTTCTTTTTGAACGGCTCCATTTTTTAGCGGATAAAACTCAGTCTGAACAATTATTTTATAGCTTATTTCAAAGTGTTACGACGCGTAATGGAGGGCTAGCGACGATGGATGTTTCTCATTTTCAAGATGTGACATTATTGCTACTTTGCGTGCTCATGGTTATAGGAGCAAGCCCAAGTTCCGTAGGGGGAGGAATTAGAACGACAACCTTTGCAATTACTTTGTTAAGTCTATATAATTTTGTACGAGGTAGAAAAGAAGTGCAAATTTTTCGGCGTCAATTACATAAAGAAGATATCGAACGTGCGTTTTTTATCGTATATGTTGCCGTAAGTATTTGTTTCTTCTCAACAATGTTGTTGTTAATGACAGAGTCCTTCTCGTTGTTAGAAGTGCTTTTTGAAGTTTGTTCAGCATTTGGAACAACGGGTCTTTCTATGGGTATTACAGCGGACTTATCATCATTTGGAAAAATTATTCTCATTGGCCTCATGTTTATTGGAAGAATTGGCATATTATCCTTTGTGTTATTTTTACATGGTGGAACGAAAAAACAACATTTTCAATACCCGAAAGAAAAGATAATTATCGGATAACAAAAGGAAAGACCTACGCAGTTGCGCAGGTCTTTCTTCATGTTAAAGTTTAACGAAAACCGGTTTTTCGACTTTCGGATTCCAATAGATTGCATAAGGCGTGGCTTTTGTAGTAACAACCCGACCTTCTTGAAGCAAGGTTTGTACATCAACTTCAAACTCTTCAATGCGTGTTAGCTTGTAGAGTTCCTTTTCCGATGTAGGTAATTCGTTGTAATAGTGATTTCGTTGTTTCTCATTTGTATGGCGTAAATGCATAGTTCGCTGATCAGCAGTGAGAGACGCATCCCACCAAATTTTTCTCGGATAATATTTTTGTGCGGATAAAAAATCAATAAGTAAAAGCGATTGACATATACGATAGCGGCTACTGTCTACTTGTTGTTGCAACCAACAGTGTAGGCGGCTGAATAAATCTTCTAATTGATAGCCAATTTTGGCGTAGTTTTGTTCGTCCCAATATGCGCCGAAATTTTGGAAAAAATAAAATGGTGATTGGTCACTGTTG
>JBOFGC010000465.1:0-4344 GCA_051648945.1 Bacilli bacterium | reverse complement strand
TCAAACATACTGTTACGAATAAACCAGTCGGTACGTATCGCTATGTTACTACACTGTATGGTTCAAATGCAGCAACGGACTCAAATGCACTTGTTGTTACAGTGCAACCATCACAACCAGCAGGAAAAAAACCAGGCACACCAAGTTTATTTCATAATAACTGGGATGAAGATGGGAATTTCACATTAGAAATGAACATGTGGTGGGGCGAAAATGCGACTGAGTGGAGAGTTTACGAGAATGATAAACTTATTTATACTGCGCCGTTAGTAGCAAAATCACCAAGTAGCCAAAAAGCTATTTTTGATGTGAAAGGTAAAAAAGTTGGCACTTACACGTACCGAGTAGAAATTAGCAATAGTGCCGGCAGTAGCGCAAGTGCAAATGTAATTGTAAATGTGAGAAGATAAATAGGAAAGGCCTCATTTTAATTGTAAATGAGGTCTTTTTTTATTTACAAATTACTTACAAAATCCCACAAAAATATACATAAATAACACCATATATTTACATGGAAACGATATGCTTAACTTAGAAATCATTGCGAGGTGAAATATGAGGAGCATTGAATTACGGAATGTGAGCAAATCTTATAATGGCAATACTTTTGCGTTGAAAAATTTGAGTGTAGTAATACAACCGAGTGAATTTTTTGTCCTCGTAGGTCCTTCAGGATGTGGAAAGAGTACATTGCTGAGGATGATTGCAGGACTAGAAGTGATAACAGAAGGAGTACTACTACTAGATCAGGAAATCTCTAATGAAAAGGCTCCAAACGAAAGGCAACTTTCGATGGTTTTCCAAAACTATGCACTCTATCCACATATGAATGTACTTAATAACGTTTCTTTTGGGCTTTCACAGCAAAAATTAACAAAAAAAGAGAGTAGAAAACGAGCTGAAGATGCTTGTGAGATTGTAAATATTCATCATTTAATAGATAAGTTACCGAGAGGATTATCAGGAGGACAACGACAACGTGTAGCGCTATCTAGAAGTATTGCATCACAAATGCCAATTTGTTTAATGGACGAGCCTTTATCCAATCTAGATGCTAAATTACGGACACGAATGAGAACGGAATTAAAAATTCTTCAACAACAGCTTGGAATGACAGTCGTCTATGTAACACACGATCAGATGGAAGCTATTTCTATGAGTGATCGAATGATGATTTTAAACGACGGAATTGTACAACAAGTTGGTGACCCACTCACAATTTATAATGAACCGGCAAATACTTTTGTAGCTAGTTTTATCGGTTCACCACCAATGAATTTATTACCCTCTAACAATGAAACACACATTCTATTTGAGCAAATCCTTAATAATTTAAGTGAGAAACAAAGAAATCAATGTAAAACGATTGGTATTCGTCCAGAACACATTACTGTAGGGACACAAAATGAAAAGAGTATCGAAAGAAAAGTGATTAGCAGTGAAATGCTTGGAACGGAAACGATTGTAAGTTTTGAAGTAATTCCAAACGTCATTTGGCAAATTCGCATGAATGGACAAGTCCGATATTCTCGGGATGAGACAATTTGGTGTACGCTACCTACTGAATTTATCCATTGTTTTTCAAGCGACGGGGTACGTATTGAACATGAGCGTAGTAAAGTCGAGGTGGGTAATTTTTGAGGCAAATTCGAAGAGAAGTCGAAGGTTGGTTATACATACTACCCACACTCATTTTTTTACTCGTCTTTCTTATATATCCAATGCTTAGAACGTTTGTTCTAAGTGTGTATATGTCTGACTCTCAAGGTAAAATGGATGCCTTTATAGGGCTACAACACTACTTTACACTTTTTAAATCCGACCTTTTTTATAAAAGTTTATTAGTAACGATTCAATTTGTTTGTATTACTGTACCTTTAACATTACTACTAGCATTAGCGTTAGCATTACTTTCACATAGGAAAATGGCCGGAATTGGTTTCTTTCGAATGATTTTTGCATCATCAATGGGAATGAGTGTTGCAGCTGCCGCCGTAATATGGATGTTTATGTACAACCCTGCAATTGGTATATTGAATCGAATGATTACTGCCTTTGGACTAAGTGAAGTGCAGTGGTTACTGAATCCGGAAACTGCATTACTATGTGTAGCTGTGACGAGTGTATGGTGCAATGTTGGTTTTGCATACCTTATTCTCTTAGGTGGTATTCAGAACATCGATCAAACACTTTACGAAAGTGCTGATATCGCAGGCGTTAAGAAATGGCAGCAGATAACACGTATTACTCTACCTTTACTTTCGCCAACCTTATTCTTTCTATTCATTGTTAGCATAATAGGTTCGTTTCAAACGTTTGGACAAATTGATATTTTAACAAAAGGCGGACCGACAGATACGACAAATGTAATCGTATATAGCATTTATAAAAATGCTTATGTGAATTTCGATATTGGTATCGCTAGTGCACAGTCAATGGTCCTTTTTCTCATCATCTTTGCACTTACTTGGTTACAATTCAAAGTTGGCGAAAGGAAGGTGCATTATCAATGAAGCGTATAGTGCATTATACTGTGCTCATACTTTTTGGTGTGCTTCTCTTTTTTCCGATTGGTTATGCGCTTTCGATTAGCTTTATGTCGGCGAAGGAAATTTTCAGTGGGAGCCTTTTACCAGAACAGTTTACGCTAACGAATTATGAAAAAGCATTTAATAAAGTGCCATTATTACAGTATTTGTGGAACAGCCTACTTGTTTCAACAATTATTATGATTGCTCAAGTCATTTTCGCAAGTCTAGCTGCTTTTGCATTTGTATTTGTTCCATTTCGTGGTCGAAGTATAGTTTTTGCTCTATTTATAGGGACACTGCTTATTCCATGGGAAGCGACAATGATTCCAAATGTACAAACAATACAAGCACTAGGATGGAGAGATAGTTATTTGGGGCTGACAGTACCATTTTTTGCGAGTGTTTTTGGTACATTTTTGTTAAGACAGCACTTTCGGAGTATTCCATATGAATTATTTGAAGCAAGTCAAGTGTGTGGTGTTCGTCGCTTCTCATTTTTTCTTCGAGTTGCGCTTCCCTATAGTAGGACATCGCTCATCACGTTAGCAATTTATAACTTTTTGAGTGCTTGGAATATGTATTTGTGGCCGTTGCTAATTACGAATGATGAAAAATATCGTACGGTGCAAATCGGACTAAAACAAATGCAAGCTGTAGAAGTCGCAAGTGAATGGGGGGTGATAATGGCAGGGGTAGTTATGATAATTATCCCATCACTACTTTTACTTTGGGTTGGTCAAAAGGGATTTCAAAAAGGATTAGTGCAAGGTGCAATCAAGTAAAAAATGGAGGAATGAATGATGGATTTTAAAAAGGGATTATTAGGAGCATCACTCGCATTAAGCATAGCACTTGTCGGATGCCAGGAAGAGAAGCCAGTTGAAGAGGCAAAACCTAAAGAAAAAGTTGAAATTACGTTTTGGCACGCAATGAGTGGTCCACTTGAAACGGCATTAAATAATGTAGTAGAAGACTTTAATGCACAAAGTGAAACAGTTAAGGTTACGCCAGTTTTTCAAGGTACATACGAAGAGGCGTTAACAAAGTGGAATAGCGTTGCAGGTTCAAAAGATGCGCCTACAATTATGCAGACATTTGAAGTAGGAACAAAATACATGATTGATAGCGGAAAAATAGAAGCAGTGCAAAAATTCATTGATGAGGAAAAATACGATAAATCACAGTGGGAAGCCAATATATCGAACTACTATACAGTCGATGGTAAACAGTGGTCAATGCCGTTTAATTCATCAACGCCTGTTCTTGTTTATAATAAAGATGCATTTAAAGCAGCAGGCTTAGACCCAGAGAAGCCACCGCAAACGTTTAAGGAACTTAAAGAAGTTGCTAAGAAATTAACAAATGGTGAAAAACAATATGGGTTTTCAATTTTAAACTATGGCTGGTTTTTTGAGCAATTAAATGCAAACCAAGGCGGATATTTCGTCAATAACGAAAATGGTCGTAAGAAAACAGCGTCTGAAGTAGCTTTTAATGGTGAAGAAGGATTAAATACGTTTAAACTAATTTCTGATATGTATAAAGAAGGTACTTTTTATAATGTAGGAACCAATTGGGACGATATGCGTGCAGCGTTTCAAGCTGGAAAAATGGCAATGTATTTAGACTCTTCAGCAGGTATCCGTGGAGTAGTTGATAGTGCTTCATTTGAAGTTGGCGTTGGTTACTTACCTGTGGCTGATGAAAAAGAACGACAAGGTGTAATTATTGGTGGAGCATCGCTTTGGATGAGTGCAGGAATAGAAGAAGAGAAACAAAAAGCGGCATGGGAGTTTATGAAATATGTAACAAC
>JBOFGC010000464.1:0-2830 GCA_051648945.1 Bacilli bacterium | reverse complement strand
CATACTCTCTGGAATCCATTTTGCAGGCAAACCAAACGACGGGTCGACGGTATCGATTCCCCCGACTAATTCGTCATCAAAACCGGGCGAAAGTGCGAGAAAATGATCCAATAATAACTCACCTGTTGCTACGTCGTTTCCTTTAATCTTCAGTCGATATTCATTCGGTTGTAACCCAATATTATCGCGAATTCGAACGACCGGAATAATAAGACCGAGTTCTAGCGCGAGCTGTCGACGAATCATGACAATGCGGTCTAACAAGTCCCCGCCTTGTGCTGCGTCAGCGAGCGGTATTAACCCATAGCCAAACTCAAACTCAATGGGATCGATTTGCAGCAAGCGCGTAATGCTTTCTTGACTGCGCATTTCTGTCGTTTCCACTTCTTCTTGACGTTCATACAGCTCTTCTTCATCCATTTTTGCAGGACGTGAAAAATGATAGGCTGCAAAAATCATCGTCAAACCAATGGGTGCAGTAACGACCACGCCAAGTGGTGTTAATAAACCGAGAAGTGTAATCGTACCACCTGATATGTATAACATTTTGGGATAGCGTAACAATTGACCTGTAAGTTCTGTGCCTAACGTTTCATTTGAAGCTGAACGCGTAACAACAATACCCGTTGCTGTCGAAATTAATAGCGCTGGAATTTGACTTACAATCCCATCACCGACTGTTAAACTTGTAAATTTATGGGCTGCTTCAGAAAATGGCATATCAAACATTAACATACCAATAATTAAACCGACTACGATGTTGAGGATGGTGATGACAATACTTGCAATCGCATCCCCTTTTACGAACTTACTCGCACCGTCCATTGCACCATAAAAATCAGCTTCCTGTGCAATTTTTTCACGGCGACTTTTCGCTTCTACATCAGAGATTAACCCTGCATTTAAATCGGCATCAATACTCATCTGCTTACCAGGCATCGCATCGAGTGTGAAACGTGCAGCAACTTCACTTACACGTTCCGAACCTTTCGTAATAACGATGAATTGAATAAGCACGAGAATCGAGAAGATTACGATACCAACGACGATATTCCCTCCGATTACAAAGTCTCCAAATGACTCTACAACTTTACCTGCTTCGCCTGTTGATAAAATGGAACGTGTCGTCGAAATGTTCAATCCAAGTCGAAATAACGTCAAAATGAGTAATAAAGATGGAAAACTGGAGAACTCTAATGGTTCTTTAATACTCATTGATAGTAATAATACTAACAATGCGAGGGCGATGTTCACGATAATAAGCAAACTTAACAGCCATGTTGGTAGATTAATAATGAGCATTCCTACTATTAAAATTACGAGTATAGAAACGCTTAAATCTCTAAATTTCACCGTGGTCCCCTCCTTTTGTTTATTTTATCGAACCATTCACGCGGTACACATACGCTAACACTTCTGCGACTGCTTTAAAAAATTCTTCGGGAATTTCTCTTCCGACTTCAACAGAATCATACAGCGCACGTGCAAGCGGTTTGTTTTCAACCGTTTGAATGGCATGTTCTTTTGCGAGTTCACGAATACGTAGTGCTAGAAAGTCAACACCTTTGGCAACGACGACAGGCGCACTACTTTTTCCTTCGTCGTACTTCAAGGCGATTGCAAAATGCGTTGGATTCGTGATGATGACATCTGCTTGTGGCACTTCACTCATCATACGTCGCATCGCCATTTCTCTTTGTTTTTGTTTGATTTTCCCTTTTATTTGTGGGTCACCTTCCATCTGTTTCATTTCATCTTTTATATCTTGCTTAGACATGCGTATACTTTTTTCAAAGTCGAACTTTTGATAGGCAAAATCAAAAACTGAAACGAAAAGGATGGAAGCACTACCTATGATCCCTGTAAGCATAACTGTACGATAGGTCATGCTTGCAGCGTCGGAAAAACTAAGAAACGGTGCTTTCAATATTTCTGGAAAATATAAGAACAATACACTAAACGCCGCGACTCCAATTAAGAGAATTTTAAAGATTGATTTGAAAAGTTCTACAATAGAGCGCATGCTGAATATACGTTTAAATCCATCAATTGGATTTAGTTTTTCAGGTTTAAATTGGATGGTTTCTGTTGTAAACATAATACCGACTTGAAAGACGTTCATCGCAATAGCAGTAAAGCCAGCGATGAGCAATAACGGGCCCCCAATTTTCCCCATGATAAGCAATGTATCGAGATAAATAGGAAGCATATGTTCACGTGACGGCTCTAAAAAGATCGATTCTTGAAAATGTTTTTGCAAATACTTTTGCAGTTCGTCGCTTATGTAGCTTTCCATTGTATATAGATAATAGAAGGAAACGAGCAACATCGTACCTGAAACAACATCTTGGCTTTTTGCGAGTTGTCCTTTTTTCCGTGAATCTTCTCGCTTCTTCGGTGTCGCTTCTTCTGTTTTCTCACCCGCAAATTGTTGGAGATTCAAAATTAACATTTATGCCGTACCTCCTAACAACTGATAAAATGTTTGGATAAGTTGTCCATATTGTTCCATCAACTGTTTAAATAAATAAAGAATTGTTGAAAAGAACATAAAAAGAATGCCCATATACACTAAAATTTTCAGAGGAAAACCGACAACGAATACGTTAAGTTGTGGTACAGCTCGTGTTAGAATGCCAAGTGCAACGTCGATTAGTAACAGAACTAAAATCATTGGTAAGGCAATTTGCACTGCAATAAGAAATGAGGATGCAAACAACCGAAAAACCATGTCTAAAAAATTCAAATCCGTAAAAATAGAAGTGAGTGCCTCAATCGGTTGTACTTTAAAACTGTATAGAATGCTACTCAAAATGAGATGATGCGCATC
>JBOFGC010000463.1:0-4421 GCA_051648945.1 Bacilli bacterium | reverse complement strand
TGTTCTGGGCGATATAGATAAAAATAAGCATTAGTTTGCTAAGACTTCGTTGTGTTGCTGATAATTGCTCATTTCCACTCTGTTCCATATAGTTTCTTGTTTTCTCACGTAGTACTCGTGCTTGTTTTTTCCCTGCATCAAATGCTTGATTTCCAAATCTTTCACACCCCTGTATAAAGGCAGAAAATGCACTTCCATTACTGTTTTGTTCATATTTCTTGCTGCGTAATTCTTCGGCTAATTGTTCAGCAAGATTCTTAGGTGAACCAAGTGCACTGATTATTTCACTTTCCGTTTTTCCAGCCTCTATCCCTGCATCAAAATACTCTTCATAATCTCGTACGATGTCTTCACTTTCATTCGGAGAAAAATACTTTTTCAAATAGTCTCGTAATATATCAATAAATGCCGCTCTCGTCACAGTCCATCGACTCCTTCTAAAATTAAATTCACTTTCGTGTTAAAATCTCGATAATCTTTTACTGCTAACACAAGCCACTTCAAGCCAACAGGTGTAATGCCGTAATATTTACGCGCTGGTCCTTCCGAAGACTCTCGCATATATGTCTCGAAATACCCTTCCTTTGTCAATCGACGTAGAATTGGATAAATCGTTCCTTCATTCACTTCAATAATTTCGCTTATACTTTGAACGATTTCATAGCCATACATATCTTTCTGCGCAATCTTTGCTAATACACAGATTTCTAGTACGCCTTTTTTAAACTGTGTACTCAAATCTTTTCACTCCTTCCGATGTACTGCTTAGTACTTTGTAATGTACAGTAGTTGGTGAGTTAAATATAACACAGTACTTTGTTATGCACAATAGTGTTTTGTAAAACATCCAAAACCAATCTAGGATATGGATGTATTCTTGCACTTTAATCAAATCGAAGTTTTTGCGTTAATATCTGAAAAAGTACTTCTTCATACGGTTGATCAAAAACGACATTCTCTTTAATAAGCAATAATGCAAAGCCATGAACTAAACTCCACATCGTTAATATGTTAATCCCTTCTTGCTCTTTGGGAATATCAAATTGCTCAAAAAGGGCGCGTGCACTTTTTTTAAAAACTTCAAATGCAAGTTCTTCACTAGGAAGAAATTGTCCGTTTTCATAATGAATCTGGGAAACTGATTTATTTAGAAACAAAAATTTAAAATACTCCGGATTTTCAACCATAAATACGACATATGAAATACCGAGTTCGATACTATTTTTTGTAAAATCACGTTGTGCGTTCTCTGCTTGTTGCTTTAGCGCTGCTGCAAATTTCCATTTCACTTCATCCGTAATACCTTGCAATAAAGCTTCTTTATTTTCAAAGTGCTTGTACGGCGCTGTATGACTTACTCCACATCGAGCAGCTACTTTACGGAGGGAAAAATTACTCACACCCACCTCATTTAACAATAATAATCCGTTTTCTAATAATGCAGCCCGCAAATCACCGTGATGGAAATTTTGCTTCATTTTTATTCACCTCAACTTAATAGTGTAATCATAGCGCATAACGTTGACAGTGTAAACTTTATGATGTATCGTTAACTTGAAGTTTACACAGGTAACTTTGAAACTGAAGTTTACATTGTTTACTTTAGACACAGAATTGGAGGGATACTATGAAATTCGATGCAGTTATTGTCGGTAGTGGTCTTGGTGGTCTTGCTTGTGGAATTAAGCTACTAGAACTTGGGCATTCTGTCGCAATCATTGAAAAACATCACATTCCAGGTGGGTATGCAACAAACTTTAAAACAGTGGATAAAAATAAAAATGTTTATACTTTTGACGTCTCACTTCACGGAATTGGTATGCCACATAAAGGCGACCTCTTCAAAGATTTGGGGATATTTGAGGACATCTCTTGGATTCGTAAAGAGGAAAATATGACGCTTCTCACGGAAACTAATGAGATTGATG
Source organism: Bacilli bacterium (assembly GCA_051648945.1). Classification (GTDB taxonomy): domain Bacteria; phylum Bacillota; class Bacilli; order JBOFGC01; family JBOFGC01; genus JBOFGC01. Next base: position 2,493 of record JBOFGC010000463.1, on the reverse strand, counting down.
TTCCTGATACATTTGAGGATTATCGAGAACAACTACAAGCTGATTGGCCACTCCACCATGATGCCATTGCCGCTCTTTTTCAATGGATCTGGGAATTTAACGAAGAAATGTATGGCGTATATAAAGGGACAAAAACACCTAGAAAAATGATTCAAATTCAAAATGTAACGCTTGATTCTTGGTTACGACAGTTTGTCGATGATGATGCATTTGTTGAGAGATTCGGTTATTTGTGGCTGTATTACGGTTTACCTCCTCGAAAACTAAGTGCCTTTTATTATTTGGCAGCTTGGATTAGCTATCATATTGGTGGTACGTACTACATTAAAGGTGGTGCTGGCACATTTTCTAAGACACTCTCTTCTCGATTTAAACAGCTCGGTGGTACCCTTATCTTGAATGATTGTGTGACTACACTTGTAAATGATGCGAAGGAAATTACTTCGATTCATACAAAAAAAGGAAAAAACCTCACAGCAAAGCAGTTCATTTTAAACAGTGCACCTGAGAGCATTTTACCTCTTTTAGAAACGCCAACCGAAGAAATGCTGGCTTTTCAAGAAAAATGTACACATCAAGAAAAAAGTACGAGTCTAAGTCAAATGTACATTGCCTTGAACACCCATCCAAAATTCTTTGGACTTACAAAATCCGATTATATGACAATGAAAAACACACACGATGAAAATTGGAAGATGATCAACAACGGCAATTATGAAGAAATGGATTTTTGCGTAACGAACTATGCTCAACTAGACCCTGAAACAAATGCCAACGGATATTGTCTTTGCGTTGTATGGGGAGACCAAATGAAGAATTGGCCAGCGTACAACACCGAGAACTACAAATCCATGAAACAAACTGTAACTGATACATTTTTACGTAGACTTGAAGGGCAATGGCCAGGGATTACAGACTGTATACAACTACTATCACTTGCTACACCTCATACAATGCAGCGCTATACAAATAATCCTGATGGTGCAGTTTACGGATTTGCACAATCTCCATCTCAAGCGGGTACTGCTCGAACGGCGTATCAAACACCGTTACAAAACTTGTGGTTGGCCGGAAGTTGGACACAACCTGGTGGCGGGTATGAAGGTGCGCTTACAAGCGGGATTACATGTGCTTCTATATTGCATCAATCACAAGAAAACAGTAAAGAAGGTGAATCCTTACCTGATGTGCTTACGTATATGCACGGAATGTGTTCTATTCTACATTCTGAAAATGCGCGTGGCGTAGATAAATGCTATGTGTTCAATTTTACTGACAAACCACCACTTTCACTTCGTATTAAAAACAATCAATGCACACTGACGGAAGAAAAACTCCCTGACTTCGACGTAGAAATTACGACGACATGGTCCACTTGGTATGCGATTGCAACGAAGAAATTAAGTGGCGAGATCGCTTTCCGCTCCGGAATCGTGCAAATAAAAGGAGATTTTCCTTCTTTTAGCATGTTAGGAGAGCTCTTTTCAAACGAAGAAATAAAACAAGAAGAGCGAACACAAGTTCATCCCATGATGTTACCAATGACTCTTCTTAGTCCAGCGCTCATTGCTGTTGCACTCTCTTTCTTTTCGAACACAGGTGTTATCAGTAGTTTTTTAATCCTTTTCATATGTCTTAAATGGCTGTTTACACATTCACGAAATATACAGTGTACGTCTTTTGATGCGTTACTCATTGTTTGGAGTGCATTTGCTTTACTCACACCATCTTATAGTTCTCCGATTTGGCTCGTCACATTTGCAATCGCAAGTGGAACACTTTGTATTTGCAGGCCCTATACTTTGGAATATGAATCCAAACATATCAGTACTACGATGAGAAATAGTGGACTCTATCAAAAAATCCATTTGCATATAAGCGGTTTTTGGAGTCTTACTTATTTTGTTATTGCTCTGTTACTCTTTGTGCTTGAAAGCCCTTTTTCACCGGTAGTACTTACTCTATGTGGATTTACCGCTTGGCTAAGTAACGTATATCCTAACTGGTATCTAAATAAAGGAAACAATTAATTTGAAGTTTCTAATAACGGTTCATACATCATAATTGCTACGTTTTCACAAAGAAATTCATCCGATACGAGTTCATTCCGTCTGTTGTATTGTAACTTTCGAAGTTCGTTGTGACGAATATAAGGTCCAAAACCAGAATTATGGATGCTGTGCTCAACTTCCGAAATACGAAAAGTATGTAGCTCCTCATGTTCAGAACGCCATTGTCCATATAAATACGTGTCATCTGTCCACAACTGAAGTTGATAGGTGCTCTCTGTTGGGTTATATATTTCTAAATCAAGATAGTTATAACTGCATGTTGCTCCACTTCCAAAAGGCTGCGTGCGGTTACTATCTGGAAACACATCAAAACTATGACGATGTCGTTCTGTAATGGTTAGAGGGGTATGGGCACTTATCCAAAAAATAAGATTACTTAATTGACACAATCCTCCTCCGATTCCAGGAGAAAATGTCCCAT
>JBOFGC010000462.1:0-3581 GCA_051648945.1 Bacilli bacterium | reverse complement strand
CACATAAATTATCAAGATAATCACTTATTGTTTGGTAGGCAACGATAAAGGCGATGACCTCTTTTTGTAGATGTGTTGGTGCTAACAAACTTAAGATGCTACCCCCTTCACAATGAAATTGTTTACTTTCAATACTTGCGATGGCTTGTTGGCGCAATTCGTCATTTGGAATTTTATCTGCATATGTACGCCAATAGGATAAATTTTTCTGCACTTCTGGAAAAACTGTGAAATAAACACTTCCCATAAACAACAAAGGATTGCTTTTCATTGACTATTCCCCCTTGTTTGTCCCTATAGAACTCTCCGAAATAAGATCAAAGACCTCTCCGTATTCCGGTTCTAGTAACAGCTCGTGAAAACAGTTCGATAACACAAACAGTTGCTTTGTTGGACAATGTAGTTTTTCAAACCACGCTTTAATAACTTCATTGTCTACAATTTCATCATATTCTGCAATGAGGATTTTTGTCGAAACATCACTATTTATCTCTTTATTCAAAAGGGCGTACTGTACCCTTTGGAATGCGCTACACCATCGTAGTGTTACTCTGCGAAGTAACATCGGATCGTTTTTAATATTAAAGTATTCTTCACGATTTCGTGTTAAGTATTCTGCTTGACTTTCAACATTTAAATTCATAAAAGGGAAACAAGCTGCAAGTCCATGTAATAGTGTACCTTTTGCTACAATGGGTGGTGATTGTAGTTTTAACGCTGGACAACTTAGGATAATTTGCGAAATCCCTTCTTGCTGAAGTGCTCCTAATTTTTCTTGCATATAACGCATAATCACAATGGCTCCAAATGATTGTCCAAATAAAATGACAGGTGCTCCCCAACTTCTCGCTTCTTCAATCCATAGTTTTAACGTTTCTACATACTGATCAAAATCGGCAATATCCCCTCTGTCTGCCATTTGCATGCCATGTCCCGGTAAATCACCGACAAATACATTGTACCCTCTTCGATGACACTCACCTACAACACTACGATAGCGTGCATGATGGGCGTACAAACCGTGCACAATAAGTAGTGTAGCGCTTGCATTGTTCACTTGTCTTTTGAACATACGCATTCCCCTTTTCACAATTCCTTCTATTACTATACGTATTTTTGCAATATTTTATTCTTTCCCTTCTACTTTTTTTACGCTACACTAAAAAGAAAAACGAGAGAGGTTTATCGATGCGTATTCCATATAAGAACCATGTTCCAACAATCCATCCTACTGTATTTATTGCACCAGGTGCCGTCGTATCAGGTGATGTTCAAATCGAAGAGAACGTTTCAATTTGGTATAATGCTGTCATTCGTGGCGATGTGAACCGTACGTTCATTGGTAAAAATACGAATATTCAAGATAATTCGACATTACACCAAAGCCCAGCCTATCCCCTTATTTTAGAAGATGATGTAACGGTTGGTCATAATTGTATTTTGCATAGTTGTACAATTAAAAAAGGCGCACTGATTGGGATGGGCAGTATCGTACTAGATGGCGCAATCATTGGCGAGGGCGCATTTATTGGTGCTGGTAGTTTAGTGCCACAAGGAAAAGAAATTCCTCCGAATAGCCTTGCTTTTGGTTCTCCTGTAAAAGTGATTCGCACGTTAACACACGAAGATCTTGAAGATATGCACCGCATTCAGCGTGAATATGTAGAAAAAGGGCAGTGGTATAAGAACTACCATGAAAATAATAAGTAAAAAAGGTCAGGTTCACCGCACATTGTACGGTGAACCTGACCTTTTTAAACTTCTGTAAACCTATGCTTGTAACGCTTCTTCACGTAACACTTCCGCTTTGTCTGTTTGCTCCCATGGAAGCGCAACATCTGTGCGGCCGAAATGTCCGTAAGCTGCCGTTTGTTTGTAAATTGGGCGACGTAAGTCTAACATGCGAATGATTCCCGCTGGACGTAAGTCAAAGTGTTTTGGAATTAATGATGTTAACACATCTTCACTCACAATCCCTGTTCCAAACGTATCAACGCTAATACTAACTGGTTGTGCTACACCAATTGCGTACGCAAGTTGTACTTCTACTTTGTCTGCAAGTCCCGCTGCTACGATATTTTTCGCAACATAACGTGCTGCATACGCTGCAGAACGGTCAACTTTTGTAGGATCTTTACCCGAAAACGCGCCTCCACCGTGACGTGCATAACCACCATATGTATCAACAATGATTTTACGTCCTGTAAGACCCGCATCACCTTGTGGTCCACCAATTACGAAACGACCAGTTGGGTTGATAAAGAATTTCGTTGCGTCATCAAGAAGTTCAACAGGAACGACTGGTTTCACAACTTTTTCAATAATATCTTGACGAATCTGTTCTTGCGTTGCTTCTGGATGATGTTGCGTTGAAACAACGATTGTGTCGATACGAACAGGTTTGTTGAATTCATCGTACTCTACTGTTACTTGTGTTTTTCCATCTGGACGTAAGTAATCTACTTCACCAGATTTACGAACTGCAGTTAAGCGGCGTGCAATTTTATGTGACAATGAAATTGGAAGTGGCATAAGCTCTTCTGTTTCATTACAAGCAAAACCAAACATTAATCCTTGGTCGCCTGCACCAATTGCTTCGATTTCTTCTTCTGTCATTTGACCTTCGCGCGCTTCAAGTGCTTGGTCTACACCTTGTGCGATGTCAGGAGACTGCTCATCGATTGATGTTAAAACTGCACATGTTTGTGCATCAAAACCATACTTTGCACGTGTATAACCAATTTCTGCAATTGTATCACGCACAAGTTTCGGGATATCTACATACGTTGATGTAGTGATTTCTCCCGCGATTAATACTAGACCTGTTGTAACAGATGTTTCAGCTGCAACACGCGCATTCGGATCGTTTGCAAGAATTGCATCTAAAATTGAATCCGAAATTTGGTCACAAATTTTGTCTGGGTGTCCTTCAGTAACGGATTCAGACGTAAACAGTCGTTTCTTTGACATTTTCTGTTCCTCCCTAACCATTTAAGATAAGAAATCAATTGAACGGAACTCTACCTTCTTTGCTAGACGATTTCTTAGTTGCACATGTAACTTAGTATGCAACAAAGGGAAAATAAAAAAACCTTTCCACTACAAAGAGGAAAGGTCGTTTACGTTCAAATTCCTTTCGCTCTTATCGCTCAAGACACAAATCGATGTCTTGCTTCAGGTGAGCACCTTTTCACACATAAAATGCGTGTGAGGTTGCTGGGCATCATAGGGCCTTGTTCCCTCTGCCTTCTCCAGATAAGAGAGTATCCGTTTCGTTAATTTATACTAAAGTATTCTTTGAAAAAATGCAATAAATAAATTTGCAATGATGATTTCGAATTTTGACATTCATTTGTACTTGCGGGAATTACATTATATAGAGATAACGATATGACGGATTAGAATTGAGAAGTATGGATTTTAACATTTTCTATGAAAGTAGGTGGGGGCTCGCGTATGTTTGTGTAGAACTGTGGGTACTACGCCAGGCAACTCCGCTTTCCTGTGGGGCGGCCGTGTGCCTCCTCGTCGCGGTAAAGCTGCTCCTGTGGGGTCACACGTTTCCGCCTGATTCCACGGGA
>JBOFGC010000461.1:0-1859 GCA_051648945.1 Bacilli bacterium | reverse complement strand
GCTTTCTTCGCTTATTATAACAATTACAATTTTTACCCTCGGCGAAGTTTTAATTGTACCCGTATGTAACGAATATATCGCCAAAATTGCTCCGGTGGAAAAACGGTCACAATATTTCGCAGCGAGTAGTGTGAGCATGTCAATCAGTGTTGCACTTGCTCCGCTTTCGATGGTCATTGCTGGATATTTAACAATCGGCTTCGCTTTTGCGGTCATCATATTCTGTTCAGTATGTGCAGCATACCTGTATTTTAAAATGTATAATTTCATTCATATCGACTGCAAGTGATATGCTATACTCTAACGATAGAATGTTGAAATTTTCGAAAAACAACAGGGAAGGAGTACACTAGGTGAAGATTAGAGAAATAACTGAAAATAAAAAAGCGTATATGCATTTGCTGTTACTTGCGGATGAACAAGAAAACATGATTGCTCGTTATATAGATGATGGAAAGATGTTTGTTTTAGAGGATTCTGGAGTGAAAGCAATAAGTGTCGTTGTAAAAGTAGAGGACAGAAAATTTGAAATCAAAAATATCGCAACTGACGTACCATTTCAAGGTCAGGGATATGGAAAATATATGGTCAATTGGCTATGTCACTATTATGCGGCTTTTGGTGATACGATGTTTGTCGGAACAGGTGATAGTCCATTGACGCGACCATTCTATGAACGATGCGGATTTGAGTATTCGCATCGTATCGAACATTTTTTTCTACATCATTATGAGCAACCAATTATTGAAGATGGTGTACAACTCGTTGATATGATTGTATTGAAAAAGAATTTGAATTTAAAAGAAATGGAGAACGAAAATATGCAATGTCAAGCGGATGTACTCATCGTAATTGATTTACAGAATGGTGTTTGTTTTGATAGCGAGCACTTGCATAAGTTGCCAGAACTACTAGTGCTCGTGAATTCACGGATAAAAACGTTCAGAGAGAAGCAAAAGCCAATTATTTTCGTTCAACATACAGATGAGGAACTACGGGGTGGTGAGTACTTGTGGGCGTTGCATGATGAACTCGATGTACATAGTGATGATTTGTTTGTAAGTAAACAACACGCAAATTCTTTTTATCAAACAAATCTACAGGAAATGTTGCAACAATTAAATGTCAACGCAATCGAATTGTGTGGTGCACAAACAGAATATTGTATGGATAGTACAATCAAATATGCCCATGGATTGGGATATAAGCTGTATATGGTTGAAAAAGGGACATCGACGCTGAACAATGACTATATGACAGCGAGTCAAACGATTGATTTCTATGAAGGGATTTGGCGAAATCGATTTTTGACATTTTTTGAAGATGGGAAATATATTGATTGAAACTAGAAGTGTACCGTCACAAACATGTAGCAAATTTTATTTTTGAACTACTCACCATTTACGTTTCTATCGAAAATCAAATGGAGGTGTATGGTCGATATGAATAAATAAGTGGGATTTGTTACGCCGTCGTTATTGAAAGGAAAACTCATATGAAAAACGAAAACCACGCATTGTCCTAAAAAATAGGTGCGTGGTTTTCATTTTTCTCATCAATAGAATTTCACAAACATTTGTTCATCAACCCATTCGGTTTCGATTCCACAGTAGCTTCTCTTATATGCACACTCATTGTTCACACGTCCTTTTCCTTAAGAATAACAGACTGATTATTCTGTTTGTTCATATTATCTTGTTAGTTAGATATAAGTCAATGTGATATTCAATTCATCGATGAAAAGTTTTAACGCGACCATGAACACTTCGATGAAGGGTACGAAGACAGGCAACGGAGACTCCCGTGGAATCAGGCGGAAACGTGTGCCCCCACAGGAGCAGCTTTACCGCGACGAGGAG
>JBOFGC010000460.1:0-3956 GCA_051648945.1 Bacilli bacterium | reverse complement strand
TGTTATTTACAAGAATGTCGATACTTCCAAAAGTCGAAACGACTGTTTCAATCATCTCTGTAACGGCACTTGCTTCACTTACGTCGCCTTGAAGCGCTATTGCTTTCACTCCAAAACTTTCAATCTCAGTAACAACAGCTTCTGCAGCGGCTGCATTTGAAACGTAGTTTATCGCAACGTTTGCGCCTGTTCGTGCTAATTGTAACGCAATTTCTTTTCCAATGCCACGACTTCCGCCTGTGACAAAAGCATTTTTATTTGCAACCATTACTTTTCCTCCCCAAGATAAAGTGATACGAACTGATCCAACGTTTGTGTGTCGTATACGTTATGAACAAGTACATTTCGGTCAATTTGTTTGACAAGACCTGCCAATACTTTGCCTGAACCTACTTCTACAAAAGTTTCAACGCCCTCAGAAAGCAACGCTTGAACAATTTCAACCCAACGTACTGAGCTGTACAGTTGCTGTTGTAATAACGCCGGGAACTGGTCCGCTGTTTGAACAGGTGCTGCTAAAACATTGCTATACACACTACATTTTGGTGTTGCAAATGTATAGTTTCCTAACACTTCTGCAAAATCTGTTGCCGCTGAATGCATCATACTACTATGAAACGCACCTGCAACTGGCAATGGAATAACACGCTTTGCACCTGCATTTTGAAGCACTTCTTTTAACTGTGCTAAATGGTCCATTTTTCCGGCTACGACTGTTTGTGTTGGGGCGTTGAAGTTCGCGACATCGACAATTAAACCTTCTTGTTGAAGTTTCGTAACCTCTTGCACGATTGCTTCACTATCTAACCCTAAAACAGCGCTCATCCCACCAACACCCGCAGTGTCAGCAGCTTTCATCAGTTCCCCACGTCGACGAACCACAGTTACAGCATCTTCTAACGAAAGAACATCTGCTGCGAATAATGCACTATATTCTCCAAGACTATGTCCTGCTGCATGTGTAGGCGTAATCCCACGTTCCTTTAACAACGTAGTCAACACACCTGATACCGCAACGAGTGCTGGTTGTGCACAATCTGTTTCTTTTAATGCACTCTCCGGCCCTTCAAACATAATGTCTGTTAACGAGAACCCTAGTGCGCTGTTTAGAGATTCAAACATTTGTTTCGCTTTGTCGTTATTATCATACAAATCTTGCCCCATACCTACTTGTTGGGAACCTTGTCCTGGAAAAAGAAAAGCAATTTTTTTCACAAACGTACACTCCTTTTATTTGGAAGAAGTGACTGCGTTGACTTGAGCTTCGATTCCCTTACTAATTGTCGGCACGACATCTTTTTCTACCATACTTACTGTCTGCTTAATCGCACTTTCAACAGCACGAGCTTTTGAACTTCCGTGTGCTTTCACAACGGGTGCCGCAAGACCTAACAGCAGTGCGCCGCCATATTCTGAGTAATCGAGTTTATTTTTAATTCCCTTAAGTTTAGGTTTTAAAATTGCAGCTGCCATTTTAGCAACAAAAGTACTCGTAAGTTCGGCTTTTAATAAATCAAATAAACCGAGTGCCGTACCTTCCATTGTTTTCAGCGCTACATTGCCTGTGAAGCCGTCTGTTACGATTACATCCGCGCTCCCACTCATCAAATCGCGTCCTTCTACATTTCCGATAAAGTTAATTGGTGCTTCACTTAACAACTCGTACGCTTTTTTCGTTACGTCGTTTCCTTTTCCTTTTTCAGAGCCGATGTTTAATAAACCGACACGTGGAGAAGAAATGCCACGCACTTTTTCAGCGTAAATGGAAGCCATGAGTGCGTACTGAAGAAGATGTTCAGGTTTTGCATCTGCATTTGCACCTAGGTCTAACATTACGACACCTTTGCCATCGAGTGTTGGAAGCGTTGGCGCTAAACCTGGACGGTCAACACCTGTCATTCGACCAACGATAAACAAACCACCTGCCATGAGTGCGCCTGTGTTTCCGGCGCTAATACATGCGTCTGCTTTTTTTTCTTTTACTAAATTTAACGCGACCATCATCGAAGCTTCACGTTTGCGCAATGCGCGGCGTGGTTCGTCGTCTGAATCGATTTTCTCTGCTGTGTGAACAATTTCGATTTCTTTCGGAATGGCACACACTGCTTCAATTTTCTCTTTATCTCCTACGAGAATAAAGTTTGTGTTGGGATAGTTTGCAGCGGCTGCTACAACTCCTTTCACAATTTCAAAGGGTGCAAAATCGCCACCCATGGCATCTACTGCGATTGTTTTTTTCATTCTTGCTCCTCACTTTTCACCATTGTTCGATAAAGTTCAAACTCTCCTTCAAACACACGCTCTTTTTGTACATAACTTTCTACAACGACCGTAGAACGTTGCTTCACAGGGTCGTGATGTGTGACGGTTGCTTTCGCAATCACACGTACACCGAGGTGTACTTGTTTTAAAAAGCGTACTGAACTTTTCGACGTTAACGCTAAATCCGCATCAATGAGTGCTACTGCTAAACTGTTTGCCTGTGCAAACAGATGATGACCACGTACAATTTGATTGCGCGTGAACACGTGCTCTGGTAACACCTCTAACATAGAAATGGCTGCTTTGTCGATTTCCATGTCAATCACTTCACCTATGACTTCGTCTAGTTCGAGTGCTTTGACGTCTTGTTCAAAACTTCGCGTTGCAACCGATTTAATGCGTTCGCGCAATTCTTTAATACCGGTTTCCATCCGGTCTAGTCGAATTGTTTGAATGCTTACACCGAACTGCTTGCTCAAATCTTCATCTGTTATAAAAGGATTGCGTTCAATCGTTTCTGTGAGGGCTATTTGTCTTTGTTTTTTTGTAAGTTTCTTCATACTCATCTTCATCACCAATTTTTATCACTTGGTACTAATACCTAGTATATGTTTTAATTTAAAAAGTTTCAACTATTATTTTTTGAATTTTTTTTGAATCTTAATCCAACAATCCAACGTCTTTAATTACGCCATTATGTAACAACTGTTGACGTATCCACGCTGTTTCTGGACTTTTCCAAAAGGAATCATCACGGATCATAAGTTGCGCATCTTTCATTGCTTGCGATACCATTCGAAAATCTTGCACAAGATCGACATATTTAAAGTCAGGCAATCCACTTTGACGCGTACCGAAATAATCCCCAGCACCACGCAACTCTAAATCACGTTCACTTAAAATAAAACCATTCGTCGTTTCGGTCATAATACGCATACGCTCTTTGCCTTGTTCACTTTTAGGCTCAGCCATTAAAATACAATAACTTTGCGCATCACCACGACCAACACGCCCTCGTAGTTGGTGTAGTTGCGCAAGCCCAAAACGCTCGGCATCATAAATCACAATCGTATTGGCATTCGGAACGTTCACACCGACCTCCACAACAGTCGTCGATACGAGCGTTTGCACTTCATTTTTAACAAACTGTTGCATAACCACTTCTTTTTCTGCAGCACTCATTTTTCCATGCAATAAGCCAACAGAAAACTCACCTTGAAATTCTGCACACAACTTCTCATAAACCGCTACCGCATTTTCTAAGTCTAACGTTTCAGACTCTTCAATGAGAGGACAGATGACGTATCCTTGAAACCCTTCACGCATTTGCTTACGTAAAAACTGTTGTACACGTTCCATATATTGAAACGTAACACTATACGTTTCGATCGGCTTTCTGCCCGCTGGCATCTCCATAATTTGACTCACATCCATCTCACCAAATGCAGTAATGGCAAGTGTACGCGGAATCGGTGTCGCCGTCATGAACAACACATCAGGGTCATGCCCTTTTTCACGTAAACTTCTGCGCTGTTCTACACCGAAACGATGTTGCTCATCAATGATAACCAGTTGCAAATCCTTAAATCCTACGTCTTGTTGAATAAGTGCATGTGTACCTACGACAATCGATACGTTGCCTTGTCTTAAATTTTCTTTTACTTCTTCTTTTGCTTTTTTTCGTACACTCGATG
>JBOFGC010000459.1:0-20309 GCA_051648945.1 Bacilli bacterium | reverse complement strand
GCCAGCGTTCATCCTGAGCCAGGATCAAACTCTCCATAAAAGAATTGTTTGAGTAAGCTCAAATAATTTAAAAAGTAAAAATTGTTGATTGCTTAATGCAATCGTAAAGTTTACGCTGTCGTTTTGTTTAGTTTTCAAATAACAATCGGCTTTTTTGCCGTTCGCTCATCAGCGACTTTTATAATATAACAGTATTTTATATTATGGTCAACACTTTTTTCAAAAAAAGTATAGTAAAATATAAAAAGCAACTCAGATTGAATCAAAGTTGCTTTTTCAGTCTTAGAGCACGGATTTGATAAACAAACCTTTTTGGTTTTGTAGGTAAATTAATTCGCCTGTCGATTCAATATGAATTAAGGGACGTGTTGGATGTTCTGAATCAATGAATTTTACTTCAGCTTCTTCTCCATTACTAAGCAATACTATTTGACCTTGTTTTAAGTTAAACGTAATTGTCGCAAGTGCTCGAACAACCATACGATCAAATTTACCGAAACTATCATATAGGAAGTATTCGATTACTTCGATGTAATGCATTTTTTTTCGATATTTACGATGTGAACACATTGCGTGATAAACATCAGCGATTGCAATAATTTTTGCGTATATATGGATTTTATCGTGTTTTACCTTTAATGGATAGCCGCTACCATCGAGACGTTCATGGTGCTGCAACATTGCAACTTTCACTTCATTTTTCAATGATGGAATTTTTTGTACGAGCTTATATGTATGTGTAGGATGTTCAAATAACGTCTCCGTTTCGCTGTGCGTGAGTGTAGATTCTTTTTTTAAGATACTAATTGGTAACTTTGACATTCCTGCATCTGAGAGAAGTCCTCCTAATAGTAATTGAATACACTCCGCATGCTCTAACTTTAGCTCTTTACCAATAAGTCCGCTTATTAACCCTGTAGTTACACAGTGATGATATAAATAATCTTCTTTGTTACTTAAGGATACTAAATCATTAATTGACTGTTTGTTTTCAAGAAGTTTTTCAAATAATGGAACGATCAATTCTCTCATTTTTAAAATATCGATACTTGATCCGGATTGTAGATTTATAAATTGTAACTTAAATTCTTCTACACATAATAAATATATTTCTCCAATCGATCCTATAACAATTTGATCTTCTACTTGTCCGAGCACACTTTCTGTATAAATCTGACTCATATGTACATCCACATTCATAACAGAAAATGCATGCAGAAATTCAATGTGTTGCGCTGTTAGTACTGTCTCTTTAGGAACTAGGATGAAATCGTTCATAATAAGCACATCCTTAAGCAGAACTGAGCCAACTTTTATCTCTTCTGTAGCAACCTTCATTTATTTTCTCCTTTAATTAATGATTAACTATTATTATAAATCAGAATATAAGAGGATGACACAAAAATGTTAGAAAAAAAAGAGCAGAAGTGCAACCTCTGCTCTTTTTTCCTATTCTTCTACTTCATCAAGCTCATCAATACTATCATCAATTTCTTCTTTAGGAACTAAAGCGACCGTTGAAACAATTTGGTCTTCTCCTAAGCGAATTAATTTTACGCCCATTGTATTACGGCCAGTTGAAGATACTGATTGAAGATCCATTCGAATGATAATACCACTCTCTGTGATGACCATTAAATCCTCTTCGCCATTTACACAACGAATTGCAGTAACTGGACCATTTTTATCTGTTCGTTTAATCGTTAGTATTCCTTTACCACCACGAGATTGCATACGATACTCGCTTATTGGCGTTTTCTTACCATAACCATTTCGCGTTACAGTTAAAATTTCTGTGTCTGATTCGTCGATTGTTTCCATACTAACAACATAATCATCTTCTTTTAACGTAATCGCTTTTACTCCGCTCGCTGTTCGTCCCATAGCGCGTACATCTGATTCATTAAAGTGAATGAGTAGTCCGTTACTCGTTCCGACGATAATTTCCTTTTGGCCATTCGTACGAGATACGCTAATTAGTTCATCGCCTTCACGAATATTAATCGCAATAAGACCGTTTGTACGAATGTTACCAAATGCAGGTAATGATACGCGCTTTGCAATGCCTAAGCGTGTTGTAAAGAATAAATACTCTTCCGCTTCAAACGATGCAATTGGAATAATCGCGTTGATTTTTTCGCCTTTTTCTAATCCTAATAGATTAATGATCGGCAAGCCTTTTGCAGAACGTGAGTATTCAGGAATTTCATAGCCTTTAATGCGATATACTTTCCCTTTATTTGAGAAGAATAAAATATGATCGTGTGTTGACGTATTTAATAAGTATTCAACAAAATCGTTTTCATTCGTACCCATTGCCTGGATTCCACGACCGCCACGACGTTGTGTTTTATATGTCGACGTTGGTATACGCTTAATATAACCATTGTGTGTGAGTGTAAGAATTACCGATTGAACAGGTATTAAATCTTCATCTTCAATATGTTCAAAACTACCGCTTATGATTTCTGTACGGCGTTTATCGTTGAATTTCTCTTTAATTTCATTTAATTCAGTACGAATAATTTCAATCACTCGTTCCTCGTTTGCTAAGATATCTTTTAAATCACGAATTAACGTCACTAATTCTTGATACTCATCTTCAATCTTTTGACGTTGTAAGCCAGTTAATGTTTGTAATCTCATTTCAAGAATCGCTTGTGCTTGGCGTTCTGAAAGGGAGAATTTATCCATTAAGCCTTCTTTAGCAATCGCTGTCGTTTGTGATGAACGAATGAGTGCGATAATCTCATCGATATGATCAAGTGCGATTCGTAAACCTTCTAAAATATGCGCACGTGCTTCTGCTTTTTCTAATTCAAAAATCGTACGACGACGAATGATTACTTTTTGGTGCTCTAAATAGTGTGAAAGAATTTCTTTAATGTTTAATACTTTCGGCTGTCCATCTACTAAAGCAAGCATGTTAATACCGAATGAACTTTGCATAGACGTTTGTTTATAGAGATTATTTAATAACACATCAATATTTACGTCACGACGGCATTCAATCACGATACGCATACCATTACGGTCTGATTCATCACGTAAGTCTGTAATTCCGTCGATTTTTTTATCACGAACAAGCTCAGCAATTTTTTCAATTAATCGAGCTTTATTCACTTGATATGGTAGTTCCGTTACAATAATTGCTTGTTTCGAATTCCCAATATCCTCAATTTCAGATTTTGCCCGAATCGTAATTGAACCTTTACCTGTTTCATATGCTTTACGAATTCCGCTTCGTCCTAAAATTTGACCTGCTGTTGGAAAATCTGGACCTGGAATGATTTCCATGATTTCAGCAATTGTAATGTCTTCATTTTCACTCACTGCTAAAACACCATCAATTACTTCACCAAGTTGATGCGGCGGAATATTCGTTGCCATACCAACTGCAATTCCCGTTGTTCCGTTCACTAAAAGGTTGGGAAAGCGTGCAGGTAATACAACCGGTTCGCGTTCTGAACCATCATAGTTATCTTGATAATCTATCGTGTTTTTATTAATGTCACGCAACAATTCCATCGAAATTTTCGACATTCTCGCCTCTGTATAACGCATTGCTGCCGCTGCATCGCCATCGACAGAACCAAAGTTACCATGGCCATCAACTAACATATAACGATAGTTGAAATCTTGCGCCATACGAACCATCGTATCATAAACAGCTGAATCACCGTGTGGGTGATACTTACCAATAACTTCACCGACGATACGTGCTGATTTTTTATACGCCTTATCTGAATGCATACCAAGGTCATGCATTGCATATAGTATTCTTCTATGTACCGGCTTTAGTCCGTCACGAACATCTGGTAAAGCACGCGATACGATAACACTCATTGCGTAATCAAGGAAAGAACTACGCATCTCTTGACTGATACTTATTTCTTTAACTCTTGAACTATTGATTTCAGACATAGTGTTGCCTCCTCACTTCTATTTTCTACTTTCGACGCTATTATGAAAAGAAAACAAAGCAATAGGGATACTATTGCTTTAAATATCTAAGTTTTTAACATATCTTGCATTGTCTTGAATGAAATTTCTTCGCGGTTCTACTTTATCACCCATAAGAATTTCAAACGTTTCATCCGCTTCGATTGCATCTTGCAGACTCACTTGCAGTAACGTACGATTTTCAGGGTCCATCGTCGTTTCCCATAATTGTGAAGGGTTCATCTCACCCAAACCTTTGTAACGTTGTAGATTCGGTTTCCCATTTCCAGTAAACAGTGCCATTTTCTCATTTAGCTCTTTGTCATTATATGCATATTCAATTTTGTTTCCTTGTTGAATTTTATATAACGGTGGTTGTGCAATGTACACATAACCAAATTCAATAATCTGGCGCATATAACGATAGAAGAATGTTAAAAGCAATGTACGAATATGTGAACCATCAACGTCGGCATCGGTCATAATAACAATTTTATGGTAGCGCGCTTTGCTAATATCAAACTCTTCACCAATACCTGTACCGATTGCAGTAACGATGGCGCGAACCTCATTATTGGCAAGTATTTTTTCAATGCGTGATTTTTCTACGTTTATGATCTTACCACGTAACGGTAAAATAGCTTGGAAGTGTCGGTCACGCCCTTGTTTTGCAGAACCGCCGGCACTGTCACCTTCCACGACGTACAATTCACTTTCTTCTGGTTTTTTCGAACTACAATCAGCAAGCTTACCTGGAAGACTTGAAATTTCTAATGCATTTTTTCTTCTCGTTAATTCACGTGCACGCTTCGCCGCGATGCGCGCACGTGCTGCGATAAGACCTTTTTCAACGACACGTCGTGCAACACTCGGATTTTCTTTTAAGAATTTATCGAAAGTTTCAGCGAAAACAGATTCTGTTACAGTACGTGCTTCACTATTTCCGAGTTTTGTCTTCGTTTGTCCTTCAAATTGTGGATCTGGATGTTTAATACTTACAACACACGTAAGTCCTTCACGAACATCATCACCCGTTAAGTTTGTTTCGTTATCTTTGATTAGATTACTTTTACGCGCATAGTCATTAATAACGCGTGTGAGCGCTGTTTTAAATCCTACTTCGTGCGTTCCACCTTCGTATGTATGAATATTATTTGCAAAAGAGAAAATATTACTTGTGTATTCTTCTGTATATTGCATAGCAATTTCAAGAGAAATTCCCTCTTTTTCACCTTCAACATAAATTGGTTCTTCATGAATCACCGTTTTGTGACGATTAATATGTTCAACGTACGAAACGATTCCACCTTCGTAATAGAATTCACGTTTTTTCGGTTGCATCTGATCGCCTTCAGATTCACGTTTATCTTCAATGACTAATCGAATACCTTTATTTAAAAATGCAAGTTCTCGTAAACGCTTTGTAAGAATTGCAAAGTCATATTCTATTGTTTCCGTAAAAATTTGTGTATCTGGTTTAAAGTGAGTCGTTGTACCTGTTGTGTCAGTTTCGCCAATCACTTCTAAGTCCATCATCGGAATTCCGCGCTCGTATCTCTGATAGTGTACTTTTCCATCACGTTCAACTGTCACTTCTAGTAACGAACTAAGTGCATTAACAACGGAAGCACCTACACCATGTAATCCACCAGAAACTTTATATCCACCGCCGCCGAATTTACCTCCAGCATGTAATACTGTCATAATAACTTCTACAGCCGGTCGTCCCATTTTCTCATGGTTTCCTACTGGTATACCACGTCCATTATCTTTAACGGTAATACTATTATCCTCTTCAATAATGACCGTAATCCTATCACAATAGCCAGCTAATGCTTCGTCAATACTGTTATCAACGATTTCCCATACTAAGTGATGCAAGCCTTTATTATTTGTTGAACCAATATACATCCCAGGTCTTTTACGAACAGCTTCTAGGCCTTCTAAAACTTGGATATCACTTTCGTCATAGGTTTGCATTGTGTTTTTTTCTTCATTTGTCATCGTTTCGCCCTCCTTGCATTTTTTTTATTCAGCATCTATAAATCAAGATTTTTCATCTTGTGTATTACCATCATTGATATAAATAACCTTTGCTCTTTGAATCGTTTCGTGTTGTATACTTCCAACACTCGTCGTCGTAACAAATGTTTGAACCCGATTCTCAATGGCATTTAATAAATGCGTTTGCCGACTCGAATCGAGTTCGGAAAGCACATCATCTAATATTAATACCGGATATTGTTTTTTCATTTCATAGACCAAATCAATCTCTGCAAGTTTAATGCTTAATGCGACCGTTCGTTGTTGCCCTTGCGAGCCGAATTGTTGCATATTTCGTCCGTTCACATAAAAACTTAGATCATCTCGATGTGGTCCAATCGAGGTACTTCCTCGAAATAAATCTTTTTCACGATGTTTTCTGAGCAGAGCAGTATATTGCTGCACAACTTCACTTTCATCAACTAGCTCTTTCAAGTCTGTACTATATTTTATAGAAAATTGTTCTTTTCCATCTGTAATCTTCGTATGTATGGGTTGTGCCCATTGCTCTAGACGTTCGATAAATTGTTTCCTTCTAAAATAAATTTTCGTTCCTACAGTCGCTAATTGTTCTTCTAGCACATCTAACATCACGTCATCCACACTTAACTTTTGTGTTTTCAGTTTCTGTTTAAGATAACTATTTCGTTGAAGTAACGTTTTTTGATATTGATTTAACTCGTGAATATAAATGGCTGAAAGCTGTCCAAGTTCAATATCGATAAAACGACGCCGAATTTGTGGACTACCTTTTACAATACTCAAATCTTCTGGTGCAAAAAAGACAACGTGCAGTTCACCAACGAAACTACTTAATTTTTTCTGCTCAAGACGATTTACTTTCGCTTTCTTTCCTGCGTTCGTAATCATCAATTCGAGCGACGTCTCTCTTTTATCTCTATAAAAGCGACCTTCAATACGTGCAAATTCTGCATCGAACTTAATCAGTTCTTTATCACTGTTCGTTCGATGCGATTTTGCAATTGCAAGCATAAGAATCGCTTCAACGAGATTCGTTTTTCCTTGTGCATTCTGTCCAATGATGACGTTAACTTTGTCTGAAAAATGTATAGTTTGATCGTTATAATTACGATAATCTTTTAAAGTCAATCGTTCTATATACAAGAATAGCCCACCTTATTCAATTACAAACGTATCGGTCTCAGTAATCTGAATAGAATCACCTTTATATAATTTCTTTCCACGTCGTGTTTCTAACTCACCGTTAACAAGTACATCTTGTTCCTCTAAAAACCATTTCGCAGCTCCACCCGTTCCGATGTAACCTTCAAGTTTTAATAGTTGTCCAAGTGTAATAAATTCCGTATCAATTGCTATAGTTTTCATACTTTAACCCCTTTTAATGGTTTAGCCTAACCTTTATTATATAAAATTTTTCATTATAAGAAAAGATGGTCGTAAAATCAATTATTTTTTTCTTTGTGAAGAATTGAGATATCCTTCTAAATCTACGCTCTCAAGATTTGCCTTAGAAAGGTATTATCCCTCCACCTATCCTCTTACCATGTCCACATATTATCTATAGTTACACTTCATTCTAACATTTTATTACCCATCATTACAGAAACCAACAAAATTCCCTTTTCACAACCCCTACATGAAAAGGTTTAACGCGACCATCAACACTTCGATGAAGGGTACGGAGAAAGGCAACGGAGACTCCCGTGGAATCAGGCGGAAACGTGTGACCCCACAGGAGCAGTTTTACCGCGACGAGGAGGCACACGGCCGCCCCACAGGAAAGCGGAGTTGCCTGGCGCAGTACCCCATCTCTATACAAACATACGCGAGAATCAGTTATTTTCATAGAAAAGAAAAAGAGGTTGTCTATCTCCCTGATAGACTAACCTCTTTTAGTATGTGCGTACTGGTAAGATTAGTTGCAATATTTTTGTCTGCTCTTTTTGAGATGGTCGAATAATAAACGGACGCATTGCCCCAGTAAAACTAATTTTTACCGATTCATCTTCAATCGCTTTTAGTGCATCAAGCATATACTTTGCACTAAAACTAATTTTTAATTCTTCACCTTCATATGACTCCACACTAATTTCTTCCATTACTTTTCCTATTTCAGGTGAATTTGAAGAAATTTGTACATTTGCATCGTTTAGTGATGTGAATTTAACTACGTTGTTTTTGCCTTCTTTAGCAAGTAGCGATGCACGGTCAATTGCATCAAGCATTGCTCTTGTTTTTACAATAACATCCGTTTTTGACTCATTTGGAATGAGACGAGACGTATCTGGGAAACTTCCTTCAACAAGACGCGTAATAAATACGGTTTTGTCAGAGCGGAAAATCACTTGATGATTTTGCACTGTAATGTAAACCATTGAGTTTTTATCATCTAGTATTTTCGATAACTCATTTAAACTACGTCCTGGTATAACAATATTAATTGGCTCAAAGTTATTCGATATTGTAACTGCATGATCGATTTTTTCACCATGTTGCACAAAAGGAAGTTTACGTAGTGCTAGACGATGCGAGTCTGTTGCAACAAATAAAAATTCATTGTCTGTTGTTTTCCAGTTTACACCTGTTAGTGCAGGACGTGTTTCTTGCGTTGCAACTGCAAAGACAGTCTGACGAATCATTGACTTTAGTGTCGATGCACTCATTGTAAAATGGTGATCAAGTGTCGCTGTTTGTAAATTTGGATAGTCATCCGGGTCATAACCAATCAAATTGAATTCTGATTTCCCCGAAGTAATTTTGGATTGAAATTGTTCATTAACAAAAATGGTTACTGTTGAATCTGGCAATTTACGAATGAGTTCAACAAGTACTTTCGCTTGAATAACGATTGAACCTCTTTGTTGAACTTGTACAACATCCGTTCCATTTTCATCTACTAACGGAATTAAGGATTGAATTGAAATATCGGAATCACTACCTGTTAGTAGAATGCCATTGTCCGTCACTTCAATTTTTATTCCTGCCAATATTGGCATTGCTGGTCTTGAAGCTACAGCTTTCGCTACGATCGAAATACTATGACTAAGGGTCTCTTTATTTAAAGCAATTTTCACTTCTAAAAGCTCCTTTTTATTATTAGTTTTTTAAAAAGTAGTAGTAATAGGGCTTGTGGATATGTTGATAAGTACTGTTTTTTGTTGCTGCTACAAGTTATTCACATGTGGACAAAAGAAAAATGACCATAGAATAACTTGTACACAAGTTGTGCATAACTATCTCTTTAAACTTTGCTCTATATCTTTGATGTTCATTCGTAAATTATCGTCAATCGCGATAAGTTTACTAATTTTTTCATGAGCATGTATAACTGTTGTATGATCGCGTCCACCAAATTCTTCACCGATTTTTGGTAAAGAGCAATCTGTCATTTCACGAGATAAATACATAGCAATTTGACGTGGAAATGCAACAGATTTCGTACGTTTTTTTGCTTTAAAATCTTCTAGTTTCACACTAAAATGCTCACCCACCGCTTTTTGAATGTCTTGGATCGTTATGATGCGCGGTTTTGATGATGGAATAATATTTTTAAGTGCTTCAGCAGCTAAATTCGTATCGATATCACGATTAATGAGTGATGAATAGGCAACAACGCGGATGAGCGCGCCTTCTAACTCTCTAATGTTTGAATCGATTTGATTTGCAATATAGAGCATTACTTCATTCGGAATATCTAGGCCATCTGCTTTTGCTTTTTTACGTAAAATAGCAATCCTTGTTTCTAAATCAGGTGGCGTAATATCTGTAATGAGTCCCCACTCAAAGCGAGAACGTAAGCGGTCCTCTAGTGTTGGAATTTCTTTTGGTGGTCGGTCACTTGAGATAATGATTTGCTTACTTTCTTCGTGTAATGCATTAAATGTATGGAAAAACTCTTCTTGTGTTTGTTCTTTTCCTGCTAGAAATTGAATATCATCTATTAAGAGCACGTCCACATTGCGGTATTTGTTTCGAAAATCAGCTGCTTTATTATCACGAATAGAGTTAATAAATTCATTTGTAAATTTTTCTGATGAAAGATAGAGTACTTTTGCGTTTGGATTGTGGTCTTGCACATAATGACCAATCGCATGCATTAAATGTGTTTTTCCAAGTCCTACGCCACCATAGATAAAGAGCGGATTGTACGCTTTTGCTGGTGCTTCAGCGACTGCAAGTGAAGCTGCATGAGCAAAACGGTTACCCGAACCGATGACAAACGTATCAAATGTATATTTGGGATTTAACATACTAAACGATGATTCTTGGATTTCATCATGCGTAACTTTTTTAGGTTTTTTATCAGGTAATTCGAAGGTTTCTTCAGAGTTTTGTTGAATGATAAATTTCGCACTCAGTGCGGCCCCTGTAATTTCGTACAGTGTTTCTTCTACTAAGGACGTATATTTTGTTTCTAACCAGTGTTGAGCAAATTCATTTGGTGCCAATACGATCAATACATCATTCTTTAATTGATAAACTTTTGTATTTTGTAGCCATGTTTCGTAACTAGGCTTTGGAATTTTCTTTTCTATATAATTAAGTGCTTTATTCCATAAGTCTTGAATGCTCTCCAATTGTATTGCCCCCTCGAGTTGTTTTTTATCATCTATTCGGTCATTTATTCACTATAAACACAAAATGTGGATAACTCTTTTGCACATACACAAAAAAGAATATCCACATGTTACCCACAAATTGTGGATAACATTTTCCGAGAAAACATTTATCCACGGTCAGTATTACTATAATATCAAATGTGAACATAGTATTCAACGTAATTCGCTACGGTTATCCACAATTTTTTTGTTATCGACAGATTTCGCTATCCACAGGTGTTATTGTTGTGAATAAATCATAGAAAAGGGTGTGGATAAAAAAATAACGAAAAAAAGTTATTCACAGTTGGTTGGTGACGTGTGTGTGTAGAAAACAAGGGATTGTGGATAACTTCTGTGTGGTCTAGAACCGTGAAAAAGAGGGAAGAATAGAATTTGATAACATATCCATTTTGATTTTATGAAAAAAGGTGTTATAATAGCTTTTGTTGATTTAGAACAGTTACTTGACAAAATGCAGTGTAACTAACTATAATCAGTAAGACTGTCTATAAGTTAAATTAGTGATCCTTCACTAAGGAGGTGTAATGTATGAAACGTACGTATCAACCAAATAAACGTAAGCATAGTAAAGTTCACGGTTTCCGTGCACGTATGAGCACTAAGAACGGTAGAAAGGTTCTTGCACGTCGTCGTAGCAGAGGTCGTAAGGTGTTATCAGCGTAGGCCACTGTTTTTCAGTGGTCTTTTTACTCTTTCTAGAGAAAAGAACGTAAAATGGAGAAATTCAAATGAAGAAAAAATTTCGTTTGAAAAAAAACGAAGACATTCAGCGTGTTATCGAAAAAGGGACATCATTCGCAAATCGTGAATTTGTTCTTTATTATATAGATCACGATATGCAGCCGTTTTTCCGTATTGGCTTTTCTGTAAGTAAGAAGCTAGGAAATGCATGCGAGCGCAATTATATGAAACGAAGAATGAGACAAATTATTCAGCAATCACACGGAAATATTCGTGCGGGGAAAGATTACGTACTTATTGCCCGTGTGGCTGCAACGCGTCTTAGCTTTGAAGACATGGAACGCAGCATATCTCATGTTTTTCGCAAGCAGCGATTACTTATTTCTGTAAAGAAAAATTAACACCCCTTATCTAGGAGGAGAAGCTTTTGAAAAAAAGAATAATGTACTTATTACCAATGTTTTTCAGCGTGATGCTACTTGCTGGTTGTACAGAATACAACTTACCAATCACTGCTGAGAGCGAAGGAATTTGGAACCGCTTTTTCGTGTACCCGCTTTCGTGGTTAATTAAAGAAATCGCATCTTTATTAGGTGGAGATTTCGGACTCGCATTAATTATCGTTACCGTTATTGTTCGTCTTGTTGTTCTTCCTTTATATGTGAAACAAATAAAAAGTACACAAGCAATGCAAGCAGTACAACCAGAATTTAAAAAGTTACAAGAAAAGTATAAATCTAAAGATGCAGAAACGCAGAAGAAATTACAAAAAGAAATGATGGCACTGTATCAAGAATATCAAATCAATCCATTAATGGGTTGTTTACCAATTCTAATCCAAATGCCAATTTTGATGGGATTCTATCACGCTATCAACCGTACAGTAGAAATTAAAGAGCATACGTTCCTTTGGTTCAACTTAGGTGAGGCGGACCCATTCTTTATTTTACCAGTCATCGCAGCAGTCCTTACTTTCGTCTCGCAAAAGATAATGATGAAAGGAATGCCGCCTAATCCGCAAATGCAAATGATGTTATACATTATGCCATTAATGATTCTTTTCATGGGTGTCACGTTACCATCTGCACTTTCAATGTACTGGGTTGTTGGTACATCATTCACAATTGGACAAACACTTGTGTTTAAGAACCCATATACGAAAAAAGCAAAAGAAGCTGCGGATGTAGGGGGAGCGAAAAAGTGAGAGAAGTCGTTGCATCCGGAAAAACAGTAGAAGAAGCAGTACAACAAGCTTTAGTGCAATTGAATGCAACAAAAGGTGAATGTGAAATTGTCATTCTCGAAGAAGGAAAGAAAGGTTTCCTTGGTTTCGGTGCAAAGAAGTCGGAAGTACGTGTTACAAAACTTCCTACTCCACTTGAAAAGCTCGACCGCTTTGTTTTGAATATCATAAAAGATTTTGGTGTAGATGTTACTTTTACTACAGAAGTTGTAGGGAAAGAAGTTACATACATGTTCACTGGTGAAGAAGTTGGTCTTCTCATTGGGAAACGCGGTGCGACTTTAAATGCCCTTCAATATGTTGTGCAACTCGCACATCATACAATTGCACCTGAATTTAAAACGGTTATTCTTGATGCTGAAGGATATAGAGAACGTCGAAAAGAGACACTCATTGATTTGGCAAACAAAGTTGTTGCATCTGTACGAAGAACGAAACGTAGTATTTCGTTAGATCCAATGCCTTCTTTTGAACGAAAAGTTATCCATTCTGTTGTAACAGAGTGTAAAGATTTGAGTACAAAATCATTAGGTGTAGAACCGAATCGATATATTACAGTTGAAATTCAACGAAAAAAGTAAACTCTAGGTATATTGCCTAGAGTTTTTTCTTTATGTACTGTTAGTAATTTTGCTTATAAAGAGGTCTTGGGGTAGAATATACCTTATGTAATCAATGCGATATAGTAGCATTTTGAAAAGGTGAGGTTAGATATGCATAGTGATACAATAGCAAGTATTGCAACAAGTTTAGGTGAAGCAGCCATTGGAATTGTTCGATTAAGTGGTCCAGAGGCATTACATATAGCAAATAAGATATTTCGAGGGAAAGATTTAGAAACCGTACCAACGCATACGATGCAATACGGAAAAATAATCGAACCAACGAATAATGAAGTCATTGAAGAAGTACTTGTAGCCGTGATGCGTGCACCACGAACATTTACAAGGGAAGATGTTGTTGAAATTAACTGTCATGGTGGACTTGTTTCTGTGCAACGTATTTTAACAATGTTACTAGCGAATGGCGCACGTCTTGCTGAACCTGGGGAATATACGAAACGTGCTTTTTTAAATGGTCGAATTGACTTAAGCCAAGCAGAGGCGGTTATCGATTTAATTCGTGCAAAAACAGATGAGGCAATGGACGTTGCTATGGGGCAAATTGAAGGGAAATTGTCAGCATTAATTAAGCAGTTACGACAAGAAATCCTCGAAACGCTAGCACATGTGGAAGTGAATATTGATTATCCCGAGTATGATGATGTAGAAGAAATGACGCAGCAAATGATAATCCCGAAAGTTCAACACGTTATTGATGAGATTCAAACATTATTGCGCACTGCAAAACAAGGGAAAATCTATCGTGATGGTGTACAGACTGCCATAATTGGAAGACCGAATGTCGGAAAATCAAGCATTCTTAACAATTTAATTCAAGAAACAAAAGCAATTGTAACGGACATCGCTGGAACGACACGTGATGTAATTGAAGAGTACGTGAATGTACGAGGTATTCCAATAAAGTTACTTGATACAGCAGGAATAAGAGAAACAGCAG
Organism: Bacilli bacterium; assembly: GCA_051648945.1. GTDB lineage: Bacteria > Bacillota > Bacilli > JBOFGC01 > JBOFGC01 > JBOFGC01. Next base: position 6,236 of record JBOFGC010000459.1, on the reverse strand, counting down.
ACATCGTCGAGAAAATTGGGGTAGAAAAATCGCTTCAAGCAATTGAAGAGGCAGATTTAGTTCTCTTTGTTTTAAATGGAGCCGAAGCTTTTTCTATAGAGGATGAAGAATTATTAAAGAAAACAAACGGGAAAACGCGGATTATTATTGTGAATAAAAGTGACCTTCCTCAAAAAGTAGATCTTGAGAAGTTACGTACGTATACAAATGATTCTATCGTTTATACAAAAGCAAATGACTTACAAGGTCTTCATCAACTTGAAGATACAATTGAACGTATGTTTTTAGATGGAGCAGTCCAAAGAAAAGACGCGACGTATGTATCAAATGCACGTCATGTGGGACTTTTACAACAAGCGAATTCAGCGCTTGTTGACGCAGCACACGCAGCAGAAACTGGAATGCCGATTGACCTTATCCAAATTGATTTACAAAAATCATGGGAGTTACTTGGCGAAATTATTGGCGATGCTGTAGGTGAGAGTTTAATCGATGAACTGTTTAGTCAGTTCTGTTTAGGAAAATAATGAGTAGGAGGGATATATATGCAGTATTCAGCAGGGGAATATGATGTAATCGTAGTTGGTGCAGGTCATGCAGGCTGTGAGGCCGGTCTTGCTTCGGCTCGTATTGGAGCAAAAACGTTAGTTCTTTCTATTAACTTAGATATGGTAGCATTTATGCCGTGTAATCCATCAGTTGGCGGTCCGGCTAAAGGAATTGTTGTTCGTGAAATTGATGCATTAGGTGGCGAGATGGGGAAAAATATCGACAAAACCCATATTCAAATGCGTATGCTCAACACAGGTAAAGGACCGGCAGTGCGTGCGTTACGTGCACAAGCAGATAAGTTTCAATACCAACATGAAATGAAAGCAACACTTGAAAGTACACCTAATTTAACACTCGAACAAGGTATGGTTGACCGTCTTGTTGTTGAAGATGGCGAAGTGCGCGGTGTAATTACGCAAACCGGTGCCACGTATCTTAGTAAAAGCGTTGTTATTACAACGGGTACGTTTTTACGTGGGAAAATTATTATCGGTGATTTACAGTATGCAAGCGGACCAAACAATCAGCAACCATCAGTGAAATTAGCGGAACATTTAAAAGAACTTGGTTTTGATTTAGTTCGCTTTAAAACAGGTACGCCACCGCGTGTTCATAGTGCATCAATTGACTATTCAAAGACAGAAATTCAACCGGGTGACGACGTCCCACGTGCTTTTTCTTTTGATACAACAGAATTTAATATGGATCAAATTCCATGTTGGTTAACGTATACAAGTGGTAATACACATGGCGTAATTAATGAAAATCTACATCGTTCACCGATGTATTCTGGTGTAATCGAAGGTACAGGACCACGTTATTGTCCATCCATTGAAGATAAAGTTGTTCGTTTTAACGATAAGCCACGTCATCAAATTTTCCTAGAACCTGAAGGGAAAAATACGGAAGAAGTGTATGTTCAAGGTCTTTCAACGAGTCTTCCTGAAGAAGTACAACGTCAAATGTTAACGTCAATTGCCGGGTTGGAAAACGTAAAAATGATGCGACCTGGATATGCCATTGAGTATGATGCTATTGTACCAACGCAGTTATGGCCATCGCTTGAGACAAAACGAGTATCTGGTTTATTTACAGCAGGTCAAATTAACGGCACAAGCGGTTATGAAGAAGCTGCAGGGCAAGGATTAATGGCGGGTATTAATGCTGCACATAAAGCACTTGGACGTGAACCACTCGTTCTTGATCGCTCTGAAGCGTATATCGGTGTATTAATTGATGATTTAGTTACAAAGGGAACGAATGAACCGTATCGATTGCTCACATCTCGCGCAGAACATCGCCTTTTACTGCGTCACGATAATGCTGATTTACGTCTTAAAGAAACAGGCCATGCAATTGGGCTTGTTACAGCTGATTCTTTCGCACGATATGAAGTGAAAAAAGCTGCAATCGAAAAGATGCGTGTTCGATTAAAAGAAATTTCCATTCGTCCGAAAGCGGATGTTTTAGAATATTTAACGACGATTCCATCTGCACCATTAAAAGATGGTATTAAATGCTATGACTTTTTGAAACGTCCAGAAGTGAATGTTTCCCATTTAGTTCATTTAGCACCAGAGCTTGCTGAATTTCCAGAAGAAGTACAAGAGCAAGTTGAAATTCAAGTGAAGTATGAAGGCTATATCGAAAAATCACTACTTCAAGTTGAAAAAATGCGACGAATGGATGAAAAGAAAATTCCAGAGGACATTGATTATGATGCTGTACCGAGTATTGCATCTGAAGCACGTCAAAAATTAAAAACAATTCGACCGTTATCAATTGGTCAAGCAACGCGTATTTCAGGTGTAAATCCTGCAGATATATCAATCCTACTCATTTATATTGAACAAGGAAAAGTTGCTCGTCTAGCACATAACGAATAGAAAGGTAAAGAACTTATGAATGAACAACTATTTATTGATTCACTAGCAGAACGAGGTATCAAATTGAGTGAGCAACAACTTACTCAATTTGATACATATTATAAGTTGCTTGTTGAATGGAATGAAAAAATGAATCTTACAGCGATTACAGATAAAGAAGAAGTCTATTTAAAACACTTTTACGATTCAATAAGTGCTGCTTTTTTCTTTCCGTTTCAGGATGTAAAAACAGTTTGCGATGTTGGTGCAGGAGCTGGATTTCCATCGATTCCGTTAAAAATTGTATTCCCGCATTTGGAAATGACAATCGTTGATTCATTACAAAAAAGAATCGGTTTTCTTCAGACCGTTGCAGACCAGCTCGGCTTAGAAAATATGAAGATTTATCATGATCGTGCTGAGACTTTTGGTAAAAATGTCCAATTCAGAGAAATGCATGATGTCGTTGTTGCTCGTGCAGTTGCCCGTTTATCTGTACTAAGTGAACTATGTTTACCACTTGTTGCAGTAGGAGGACATTTTGTAGGACTAAAAGGTGCACAAGCAGAAGAAGAGATTCGAATTGGTCAACGTGCTGTCGAAGTGTTAGGTGGTACGATTGTCGATACGCATCACTTTAAACTACCTGTTGAATTAGCAGACCGTGCGATTGTGATTGTATCGAAAAAACGTAAAACGCCAAATAAATACCCAAGAAAACCAGGAACACCGAACAAACAACCAATTGAGTAAAATATTCTTTTTGTTATTAATTTTTAACAAAGAATATTAATTCCTATGTGATATAATAGAGAATAGTATGAAACGGTTCGGTTGAATGTATATTCTACTGTTTCACGTGAAACATAACAGGGTAGGTGTTAATTAGTGAAAAGTACGTTTTCAAAGTTATTTGGTTTGAATGAGAAATCGAGTCAAGAAGAGAATCAAGTGACGCAAGAAGAGCAAACGACGCTAGAGAAACAGGACACATCAGGTGAACACACAAATGAAATCGCTGTGAGCGATGCTGAAGATGAAACAGCAGCATCAATAGAAGTGTACGATATGGAAGAAATGGTAGATTCGGTGATGGAGTTAGAAATAACATCAATCGTACCGAATAAATATCAACCACGTACCTATTTTGATGAAGATAAGATTGCCGAACTAGCGGAGACATTAAACGAGCACGGATTAATTCAACCTATTGTTGTAAGGAAAATGGACGAGAATTATGAAATTATCGCTGGTGAACGCCGATACCGCGCAGCGTGCTTGTTAGGTTGGCGTACAGTACCGGTTATTGTACGTGATTTTACAGAGGAAAAAACAGCAGCGGTCGCTTTAATTGAAAATATACAACGTGAAAATTTAACACCAGTTGAGGAAGCCTATGCATTTCAAAAATTAATTGAATTTCATGGCATTACACAGGAAATTTTGGCGAAAAAATTAGGCAAAGGCCAAAGTACCATTGCCAACAAGTTACGTCTTTTAAAATTACCTGAAGAAATTCAACAAGGTTTAATGGCGCGAACAATTTCTGAACGTCATGCACGTGCTTTAGTCCCTTTAAAAGAAGAAGCATTGCAACTCGCTTTGTATAATGATATTGTCCGCTCAGAACTAAATGTAAAGCAAACCGAAGACCGCGTTCGTCGCATGTTAGGTAAAGAAGAAGAAAAACCAAAAAAGAAACAGCGAAGAGGTATTTCAAAAGATATCCGTATAGCAGTAAATACAATTCGCCAGTCACTTGATATGGTAACGCAAACAGGTCTTTCTCTTCATAGTGAAGAAGAAGAATTTGAAGAACACTATCAATTTACAATTAAAATTCCAAAAAATAAGTAGTATCATAGAGAAGTTGCAAATTGCAACTTCTTTTTTTGACAAAAAACGCACGCCAATGAAAAAATGTAAGAAAGAAATCTGTCATTTTGTGTTACTATAGAGAAAGCGAGTAATATATCAAAAGAGGTAGGTGTAATTCGTTTTGGGAACAGTTTTAGCTGTAGCCAGCCAAAAGGGTGGCGTAGGAAAAACAACAACGTCTGTTAATTTAGGTGCGTGTTTAGCACACTACGGAAAAAAAGTGTTAATCATTGATATCGATCCACAGGGAAATGCGACAAGCGGTTTAGGGATTGAAAAAGCAGAAGTAAAGCATTGTGTATATGATATTTTAGTAGACGATGTTGATTTAAAAGATGTTATATGTAAAACCGAACTTGAAACATTATTTATTGTACCTGCAACAATTCAGTTAGCAGGAGCAGAAATAGAGTTAGTATCAACCATTTCGCGTGAATTACGCCTCAAAAAAGCAGTTGATACGATTAAAGATGATTTTGATTTTGTTATTATAGATTGTCCCCCTTCACTTGGCCTTTTAACATTAAATTCTCTTACAGCAGCAGATGCAGTAGTTATTCCTGTTCAGTGTGAATTTTATGCGCTTGAGGGGTTAAGTCAGCTATTGAATACGGTTCGACTTGTACAGAAACACTTAAATCCGCAACTGGAGATTAAAGGTGTACTACTTACGATGCTTGATGCGCGTACGAATTTAGGGATTCAAGTAATTGATGAAGTCAAAAAATATTTCCAAGATAAAGTGTTTACATCTATTATTCCGAGAAATGTTCGTTTAAGTGAAGCACCTAGTTTTGGAAAACCTATTATTCTTCATGATCCGAAGTCACGTGGAGCAGAAGTCTATTTAGAATTTGCAAAGGAAGTGATTGGTAGTGAGTAAAGGATTAGGCAAAGGAATTAATGCTCTTTTTCCAGAATTAGAAGTTGATAAACAGGAAAAAGTGATTGAAATCCCGATATCAGAATTACGTCCCAACCCTTATCAACCACGTAAAATATTTACAGCTGAAGCAATCGATGAGCTTGCTACTTCTATTTTAGAACACGGTGTCATTCAACCTATCATTGTTCGAAAATCAATTAAAGGGTTTGATATCGTTGTAGGCGAACGTAGATTCCGCGCATCACAAAAAGCCGGACTTGCACATATTCCAGCAGTAGTGCGTAATTTAAGCGAACCACAAATGATGGAAATCGCTTTATTAGAGAATTTACAACGAGAAAACTTGAATTGTATTGAAGAAGCGCAGGCGTATCAACAATTGCTTCAAAAGTTAAAAATAACGCAAGAAGAATTAGCTAAACGTGTTGGAAAAAGTCGTCCACACATTGCAAATACAGTTCGTTTGTTAATACTACCGGATGAAATTCAATCATATATCGCAAAAGATGAGTTATCGATGGGGCATGCGCGTGCACTAATCGGATTAAAAGATAAACAGAAGATTGTTGCTATGGCGAAAATCGTAATCGAGGAGCAGTTGAATGTAAGGCAGCTTGAGCGATTGATTCAGGAACAAAACACGGAAAATGTTTCACGTGAAACAAAGCCGAAACCAGAGAAAAACGTATTTGTTCAACAACAAGAAGAAAAATTAACGGAGCACTTTGGTACATCTGTTAAAATTAAATCTGGTAAGCAGAATGGTAAGATTGAAATTAACTTTTTAGATGAATCGGATTGTAATAGAATACTAGAGTTGATTTTTAATAGGTAGATGATAGCGGAACAAAAACTGAGGTATGGTTTTTGTTCCGTTTTTTCTATGAAAAAACTGTTATTTGGTCGCGGGCGCTTATTTGGAGTTGGGTCCGGCTCCGTCAGGGACCTTCGCTTTCCTGCGGGGCAGCCGCAAGCCTCCTCGTCGCGATAAGGCTGCTCCTGCGGGGTCTTGCCTGGCTACCTGTCCCGCGGGAGTCTCCGGTCCCTGTCTCCGC
>JBOFGC010000458.1:0-4664 GCA_051648945.1 Bacilli bacterium | reverse complement strand
ATAATTGTACAAACAAGTCCAACCACACAAACTATGATTGAAAATAACACTTGCGGTAACCCATCTTTTTTCAACCCTTTGAAAAATTGCGGTCCAACATTATAACCAAGAGCAAATAAGAATAGCAAAAAGAATACCGCTTTTACAGTTGGGTCGATTTGTACGTTGAATTGTCCAACAACTACTCCTGTAATAAGCACCCCCGTAACCGCCCCCACTTTAAAACTACCAATTTTTATCTTACCAACGAGATAACCAACTGCTAGCGTTAAAAACAACGCTAATTCAGGATATTGACGCATTGATTCAACAAACCATGTCATTTTCCTCACCTCTAAAATTGAAATTTACAATACGGAAATAGTATCTGTTTGATCTTAGCTTTAATACATGCAAAAAAACCGCGCTATACGCTACGCGGTTCGGTTTTTCATTCTGAAAGTTTTCGCTGCATCAACACTTGCACATAATACATTCCAGAAGCCATGATACAGATGAGCACCACACTCGAAAGCACTAATGTACTATCGAACATCTGAAAGCCGTAGACGATAAGATAGCCGAGGCCTGCTTTTGATACTAAAAACTCACCAACAATAACACCGACCCAAGCTAAGCCGACATTTACTTTAAGCGTCGATAACATCGTATCTTTTGCTGATGGGGCAACGACGAGCCAAAACATTTGGGAGCGTTTTGCTGAAAATGCGCGAAAAAGTTTTAAATAATTTTCATCTGTTTCTTGAAAGCGATTATACAACACAATAATCGTTATGATGATACTCACTAACACACCCATCGCGATACTCGATTGTAGCGTTGGTCCAAAAATTATGATGATAATTGGACCGAGTGCTACTTTCGGTAATGCATTTAACGTCACTAAAAATGGTTCAACAACGTTTGCCACAATCGGAAACCACCAAAGAAATCCCGCAATCGCAAACCCTGCTACAATACTAATAACAAACGCAGTGATCGTTTCAAATAATGTTACGCTAATATGGGGAAGGAGCGTATTTTGGATAAAACCTTCATAAATACGTGACGCAATATGCGTTGGAGAACTGAACAACAGTGGGTCAATCCATTGTTGCACACTCGCAAGTTCCCATAGTCCCAAACATAGTAGAACAAGCATGATCTGAATCGCAATGACATTTCGTTCTTTTTGTTTATACGCTTTTACATAGGCTGCATACTTTTTTTCAATCACGTCCATACAACTCCTTCCACACCCTAGCAAACAACTGACGCGCAGTGTCTGTTTGTCTTGCCGCAAAAGGAAGTAGTGTCCGTAATTCGGTTGGTATGGTAAAACTCGTTACAATTCCTTTACTCGCAGGAGAAAAAATACAAATGCGGTCACACATCGCAATTGCTTCTTCTAAATCATGAGTAACCAAAATCATCGCTTTGTGTTCTGCGCGTAACGTTTGCCACACATAATCTTCGAGTTCTAGTTTTGTTTGAAAATCAAGAGCCGAGAACGGTTCATCTAACAACAGTAATGCTGGGTCTCTTACTAATGTGCGCGCAAGTGCCGCTCTTTGGCGCATCCCACCCGATAATTGAGCAGGTTTTAACTGTGCACTTTCACTTAGTCCTACTTTTTCTAACAGCATGTTTACTTTTTCACTTTCATCTACTTTGTGTAAATCAGCGCCAAGCGAAACATTTCGATAGATGCTTCGCCAAGGCAACAAGTAATCTTGTTGCAACATGTAGCCGATTTTAGCTGTCGGTTTGTGTAACTGCTCGCCTTCAAGAACTACAGTGCCCATTGTCGGTTTTTCAAGCCCTGCTAACAAGTGAAGCATTGTCGTTTTTCCGCATCCCGATGCACCGACAAAGCCGACAAATTCTCCTCGTTCCATCGAAAAATCGACGTTTTCTAACACTTTGTTGTAGCTATTTTTGCTGAAATACGCATGTGAAATCCCGCTTGCTTGTAAAAAACTCATAGACTCACTCCGCATCAATGACAGTTTGTGCGATACGCGTGTTTACCATCTTTTCAAATGTTGCACCCTTTTTAATTACGCCTGACTCAAGCATAATGTTTTGAAGGTTGTTCCACTCTTCTGCATCTAATAGGGGATTTGTTGCATATGAATTTTGTTTTTTATAGCGATCAATGACTTTTATAAGCAACTCCGTACTACTATCTTTAAATTGTGGAGCAACAACTGCTGCAATCTCTTTTGCACTATGTGTATCAACCCACTGTTGCGCTTTATAGAGCGCTTTCACAAAATTTGTCACAGCCTCTTCATTGTCCTTCATATAGCTATCTTTCGTCATAAATGCTGTATAAGGAATTCGGCCAGATTCTTTACCGAACGAAGCGACGATATATCCTTTTCCTTCCGCTTCAAATGTACTTGCAACAGGTTCAAACAGTTGTACAAAGTCCCCTGTTCCTGCAATGAATGCGTTCGGTATATTTTGAAAATCGACATTTTGAACTAAAGTTAGGTCGTTTTTCGGGTCAATTCCTTTTTGTTTTAATACCCATTCACCCGCCATTTGCGGCATGCCACCGATTCGTTGACCTAAAAACGTCGAACCTTTGAGCATACTCCACTCAAAATTTCCAATCGGCTTACGGCTTACTAAAAACGTACCGTCTGTTTGTGTTAATTGTGCAAAATTGATGATTGGGTCTTTCGCATTTTGATTGTTCACATAAATGGACGTTTCTGAGCCAATGAGGGCCACATCTGCACCGCCTGACAACAGCGTACTCATCGTTTTGTCTCCGCCCCATGTCGTCGTTAACTCTACATCGACACCCATTTCTTGAAACATCTGTTTTTCTAGTGCCACATAAAGAGGGGCATAAAAGAGTGAATGCGTAACTTCTGCGAGTCGCAACTTCACATTTTTCGTCTCTTTTTCACCACAAGCACTTACTGTTATTGCAAGTAAAAACGCAACGGCTAAGCCAATCCATTTTTTCATAGGCATCGTCCCCTTTTTCGTATTTGTAGTAGCCTATGAGCCCACACAAAAAAGGGTGACGATTTTTTCCTATGTCTAAGATTTGCTTAACGGTTGCGTCTATTATAGTTGTTTACTTATGACGGACAGTGCGTAATCCAGTGTCGCTGTTACGTTGCCATTATTTTTCCCTGCGCCTTGTGCCATTGTCGCTTTGCCGCCGCCTTTACCGTCAAGTAGCGTAATTGCGTCTTTGAGTAGACTGTTCATATCTACTTTCTTTAGCCCTTCAGAAGCTGCAAACAGTAGCGATACACTGTCGGCTTGGACCGCCGCAAAAAGGACGATGACATTTGGTGTTTGTGTTAGCTTGTTTGCACTTACCATGAGTGCTTTTACGTTTTTGTTTTCATGAATCATCTTTATGACCGACACATTGCCGATTTTCAAACTACTTTCAACCATTTCTTTACTTTCGTAGTCTGCAAGTTGATTTTGTAAAACGCCATTCTCTGCCTGTTGTTGCTTGAGTTGTGCTGTCGTATTTTCAATTTTTTGGAGAACACCTTCGTCATTGCATGTAAGCATCTGACATAGTCTCTCAAATTTCGTTACTTTATCTTGTACATATTGTACTGCACGATTGCCACACAAAAACGTGATTCTCACACCTGTTTTATGTTTCTCACACTTTACTATTTTAAATAACTGCAATTCAATGGTTGATTTCACATGTGTCCCACCACATGGATTTTGATCAATCTCTTCCATTTCAACAATACGAACTTGCTGAAATTCTTTTGTCATTTCTTTTTTTAACTTCATTTTTTTCAATTCTTGTTTTGTCGGATACAAAATTGTAATCGGGACATTTTGATGAATGTACGCATTCACTTGTTTTTCAACAGCGGTGAGTTGGTCATTACTTACACTTTTATTCGTATCGATTGTGCAGGTTTCACTTCCTAAGTGAAACGATACGGTTGTCGCTTGGTACATCTCTTCTAAACACGCTGAAAAAAGATGTTGTGCGCTATGATGTTGCATATGGTCGTAGCGACGTGCCCAATCAATTTTGCATTTTACATTCTTTCTTTTCACGGGTGCTTTCGGCATTACATGATAGAGGGTTCCCTCTTTTTCAAAAACGCGCGTTACCGCTAGTTCTTCAATTATGCCTATGTCACATGGTTGTCCACCTTTTTCAGGATAGAAGTAACTCTCAGTTAATGTGACGTGCCACTCACCATCTATTTCAATGCAGTTTTCGATTGTTGTTGTAAATGTGTTTACGTACGCTTCTTCTCGGTCTAGTTTTATCATGTATTCCGTCCTTTTCTTTTACGTTTTCTCATGGGAGTATACCATATATGGAAGAGGAACAGCGAAATATATATGGGGTGTTTCTATGAAAACGAATGTGTTCTCACGTATGTTTGTGCGGAACTGTGGGTACTGCGCCAGGCAACTCCGCGTCCTGTGGGGCGTCCGTGTGCCTCCTCGTCGCGGTAAAGCTGCTCCTGTGGGGTCACACGCTTCCGCCTGATTCCACGGGAGTCTCCGTTGCCTTTCTCCGTACCCTTCATCGAAGTGTTGATGGTCGCGTTAAAACTTTTCATCCACGGGTTGTGACTTTTCATTCATTGTTTACTGTAGTGCTAAGGTTAGTGCTTCTGCTACGCTTGATACTGTGTGGTTCGCATGTTCTTTTACGTGTGGTT
>JBOFGC010000457.1:0-4868 GCA_051648945.1 Bacilli bacterium | reverse complement strand
TTTAAGAAACTTAATGGTAAAAAAATTGAACTCAGTGCATACATGGGTGAGATTTTAGAATTGAAAGATGGTTGGTTTTTAGCCATCGAGCAACCAGGAGGCGAATGCCCATTTTGTTCAGCAGATGGTAACTTCTGGAATAAAATTGCAGTTGTTTATGTGAAAGAGAAGCAATTTTTACGCTACGTTCCCGAACAAATGAAAATCACGGGCACGCTTGATGTTGGTGTTCGTAAAGATGAAACAGGTTTTAAAACGATGTTTCGCATCTATCATGCTGAATTTTCAGCGAATTAACTTTGTTATTTTCACTCATTCCTATTTAGGAGAAGTGTATTATAAAAAATCATACCAGGAGGAAAACTCATGAAATTTAAAAGTATTTTTCGTAAATCAACTGTTATCGCAACAGGCGTTGTGTTAGCAGCTAGTACACTTACTGTTGCAGCAGCAACAAACACAAAAAAACCAGCAACAGGTGTTAAAAACGTGATTATGATCGTTGCAGATGGTACGGGCATGCCTTATTACTCAGCATATCGCTATCTGAATGATAACCCTACAAAACCAGGTTTAGACACGACGGTATTTGACACGAACATGACAGGTGTACAAACTGTATTCTCAACTTTCACAGGTGAAAATATTCCAGATTCAGCAGCAACTGCTACTTCGATGGCAACAGGTTTCAAAACGAAAAACAACGTAATTGGTTTAGATGAGAACATGAACAAATTGAAAACTGTTCTTGAGCAAGCAAAAGAGGACGGCTTATCTACTGGTCTAGTTGCTACGTCAGAAATTACACATGCAACACCTGCAAGTTACGCTGCTCATCGCGAACACCGTAGTATGATGGATCAAATTGCAGATGATTTCTATGATTTAAAAATTAATGGCAAGCACTCTGTTGATGTACTACTTGGTGGTGGATTGAAAAACTTTGAACGTAAAGACCGTAACTTAGTTGAAGCGTTTAAAAAAGATGGCTACGGAATTGCAAAAACGAAAGCTGAATTATTAAGCAACAAAAACAGTCAAGTATTAGGATTATTTGCAAATGGTGGTTTTGCACCTGCGATTGACCGTACTTCTGAAGTGCCTTCTTTACTAGAAATGAGTAAATCTGCAGTTGAGCGTTTAAGCAAAAATGATAAAGGTTTCTTCTTAATGATTGAAGCAAGCCAAATTGACTGGGCTGGACACAACAATGATATCGTTTATGCTATGAGCGAAATGAAAGAATATGCGGATGTGTTCAAATTTGCTACTGAGTGGGCAAAAAAGAATGGTGAAACACAAGTTATCGCTACTGCTGACCATAATACAGGTGGTATGAGTCTTGGTGTTGGTGGTATTTACAAATGGAACGCAGAACCTATTAAAGCGACTACGCGTACACCACAATTCATGAGTCAAGAAATTGCTGCGGGTGGAGACGTTGAAAAAACGTTAGCAAGCTACGTTAAGTTTCCACTTTCAGTTGACGAAATCGCAACTGTGAAAAAAGCTGTTGAAGATGCAAAAGGTGATGCGAAGAAAGTAGAAAGTGGTACGTATGTTGCTATCAAGAAGATTTTTGATAACCGTACGTTTACTGGTTGGACAACAAGCGGTCATACAGGTGACGAAGTACCTGTAATGGCGTATGGTAAGCTTTCTCAAAAATTAACGGGCATTATTGACAATACACAACACGCGAAAGTTATCTTTGAAAACTTAGCAAAAAATAAAGCAGCAAAATAATTTTAAAAAAACAAAGAGTTTACAGTGATTCTGTAAACTCTTTGTTTTTTACCTATAAGAACGAAACAACTAACAAAATATTTGACGTAATGTGAATTATTTGTCAAAATGAAAAATAGTAAGTAGAAGGTTAAATAGGGGGATTTATTATGCCAGGAAATATTGGTTTTTCGGGGTTAGTTATTATTTTATTAGTTGCATTGGTCGTTTTTGGTCCGAAGAAATTACCAGAAATCGGTCGTTCTTTTGGTGAGATGTTACGTGAATTTAAAAAAGGTACAAATGAGTTACGCGATGATATAAATAAGGACAATGTAAAGTAAGTTAGGTGATGATGTTTGGAAAAGCAAGAGAGTATGACTTGGGTTCAACATTTAGAAGAGTTACGTATGCGAATCATCGTAACCCTTTGTTATTTTTTTATTACGACAACGATCGCATTTTTTTATGTTAAACCAATTTACACTTGGTTAGTTCGTGATGTTCCGATGCCGCTCACAATTCTGAGTCCTACTGACGCTGTCTGGATTTACTTTATGATAGCTGTTGTAGTCGGAGTCGTAGCAACGATTCCGATGATACTCTATCAATTTTGGTGTTATATAAAACCTGGGTTAACAAAGCGTGAAAGTCGCTATGTGCGTCGGTATTTACCTTTTGTCTTTTTATTGTTTCTTGCAGGTGTAAGTTTTGGCTATTTCGTTGTTGTGCCAATGGTTTTGTCCTTCATGAAATCATTAACAGGTGATATGTTTACAGAAATGTATACAGCAGACCGCTATTTTTCTTTTCTGTTGAATATGACAGTACCGCTTGGTGTATTATTTTTAATGCCTGTGCTCGTACTTGTTTTGTCTGGTATCGGTTTTGTAACACCATACTTATTAAGAAAGTGGCGTCGTTATGCCTATTTCGTTCTCATGGTACTTGGAGTGGTTCTTTCACCACCAGACTTTATGAGTGATTTTATAGTAATTGCACCACTTATCATATTGTATGAAATTAGTATTTTACTTTCGGCGTTTAGTTATCGAAACAGAATGCGAAATTTTGTCGAAGAATGAGTAAAAGTGTTAATTTTCTGTAAATTCATTTCCTAAAACTTGGTTTATGATACAATGAAATAAACCGTTTGAAGGGATGAATTTTGTGCTTTTTAAAAGCCTAGTATTTCGCCATAGAAATAAGGAAAATATCGTTATTCGTAACATTCCCGTCATTAAGAGTAATCACGTAAAAGCTTTTCTTTTATCAGCCAAATTACAACTATTCGTTACAAAAATCAATCGAACTACTGCACCAAAGAAAGAGTATTGTTTTCAATCCTTTATGCGTTGTAGTGTGTCGTATGAAGATTATGTTGTAATCTTTTATGAGGCTGTTTCATAGTGAGTGCACAAGCTAACTTACGTTAGCTTGTTTTATTATGTAGCACATAATATATCAAAAAAAGCTTAAAACTAAGCAATACTATGTGCATTTACCTAATACTGCAAGTGGATGTAACAGAATGAACAAAAAAATATTTGTAAAAAGACAAAAATATCACTAGAAATTTTGACTAAACAATGTTGTAATTAGTAATATAGAAAATTTCAGATGTGTTGGTATGCACAGTTAGGAGCGTTACATTATGGTTTATGCAGTATTATATCAGAGATTTTTAGCGTTTATGTTGGACTACTTACTTATTGCTGCACTCGTTAAAGGTGTGGACTCATGGGGTATTCTTTCAATTCCCCCTAGTTTGGAAGTGACAGCTACGATTGTTGGTTTCGTTATTTATCAAACGATTTTCACATGGAGTCCATGGAATGCAAGTTTAGGAAAAAAACTAATGGGCATAAAAGTAGTTAGTACCATTCGCCCAAATATTACATATTTTAATGCATTTGTTCGTTCAACGGGCATGCTATTCTCAGCGATTACACTTTTTATCGGGTTTGCGATGATGTTATTTACAAAACAATCACAAACGCTCCATGATTTGATGGGAAAAACAATTGTTATTCAAGAGAAGAATGTGGATGATCGTTTACAAAAAAGATCGGAAGCAATTCAAAAGAAAAAAGATGATGAGCGCGTTGAAAAACTACGCTCAAGTATGAAACGCAAGCAAAAATAGAAAGTCGAGGTTTTTTACAATGAGTAAGATACATATCGTAACAGACTCAACATTTGACCTTACACAAGAGGAAATTAAAGCAAATGGTATTCATGTAATTCCATTATCGATTTCAATTGATGGTGTTAGTTATTTGGATGGTGTTGATGTTACTGCAGAAACGTTTATTGAAAAAATGAACAATGCGGAAGAATTACCGAAAACGTCACAACCTGCAGTAGGAGACTTCATAGAGAAGTATGATGAACTTACTGCGAATGGCGATGTCGTTTTAAGTATTCACTTAACAAGTGGAATGAGCGGAACATACAGCTCGGCAGCAAGTGCAGGAGCGAGTTGTGACGGTGATGTTACGGTAGTCGATTCGATGTTCATTAGTCGTGCGGGTGGTTATCAAGTGTTAGAAGCTTGTCGACTTCGCGATGAAGGCAAATCTGTAGCAGAGATTGTAGAGGCATTGAAAGAAATTCGAGAAAATACACGACTCTATGTCATTGTAGACAAATTAGATAATCTAGTAAAAGGTGGACGCATCGGTCGCGGCCAAGCGATGATTGGGAGTTTATTACACATTAAACCAATTGCAAATTTGGCAGATGGGGTATATACTCCGCTCACAAAGGTACGTTCCCATACACAAGTGGCAAAATTTCTTGTTCACGAATTAGAACAGGAGCTTACGACAAAGAAACTAGTAAAAATAGATTTACGTGAAGCGAACTCAGATAAAATGAAATCATCTATTCTAGAAATGTTAGCAAGCAAGCTTGATGTTTCGGATGTTTTCATCGGTATGACAACCCCTGTAATCACGACACATACCGGCGAAGGTGCGGTTGCGCTGATGTATTTGTTACGTGATAAATAATACGAGATAATATTAGAAATGAATCATTTAGTCTCCATTGCAGTTTTTGGGGCTAGTGATTCATTTTTTTTTGGGGAAATACGATCGGGGGTTAATGAGCGAAGTGGGATAGAAAAATGAGTCGAAATG
>JBOFGC010000456.1:0-5824 GCA_051648945.1 Bacilli bacterium | reverse complement strand
GAGAAGTTGTTTTGCTAATAAGCTCGCAATGGTTCGGTCTGATTTCACACCACGCAACATGTCAATTTCTGTTTTTGTAATTGGTTGTCGGTAAGCGATAATTGTTAGTGTTTCTAATGCACTTTGACTTAATGTTTGGCGCGTTGGTTCTTCCATTAAGCGTTGTAGTGCATCTGCAAAATCTTTTTTTGTTACTAATTGATAAATCTCACCATAACGAATGATTCGTGTTCCGCGTGTTGCTTTTTCTGATTCAACAACGAGTGCTTCTAATGCGATTTTTGCGTCCACACTGTCGACTTGCATCGCTTCACTAATTTGTTTGAGAGTAAGTCCATCTTCTCCTGCGACAAACAGCAACGCTTCGACAGCGGCTTGTCTACTTTCCTTATTCATGGCTCTCGTCCTTTCTGTTGTTTACTGTAATTACAATTTCTCCGAACGTTTGCTCTTGTTCGACGTTGATTGTACATTCCTTTAACATGTGTAATATCGCTAAAAACGTCATGACAATCTGCTCTCGGTCATACGGGTCCTCAATGAGATCATACAGCGTACGTGCGCCGCGTAATAATAGGGCATCCACACGTGCAATTTCATCTTCAATTGTCCGCTCTTCACGTTCAACTGTTCGCATAATTGGTTGCTCTAATCGACGACGATGCACCATTTTTTGATAACTAAACAACAAGTCATAAATTGAGAAATTGAATGATAATTGTTTTGTAACAACATCGCCATCCGGTTTCCATTCTTCTGGCACTTTACTAAACAATAATTGACGTTCTTCCTCTAGTTCTCGCATATGTACTGTTGCTTCTTTATAGCGCTTGTATTCTAATAGTTGGCGAACGAGTTCTGCCCTCGGATCATTTTCTTCGCCTTCATTCACTGGATAATCATCTGAAAGTTGGACTTTTTCTCTTGGTAAGATCATCTTACTTTTCAGTTCGAGTAGCGTTGCGGCCATCACTAAATACTCACTTGCAACGTCTAACTCGAGTACTTTCATCGCATTTATGTAAGCTAAATATTGCTCTGTAATTTCTGCTACGGGAATATCAAAAATATCAACTTCTAATTTATGGATCAAGTGCAACAATAAATCAAGCGGCCCTTGAAAGGCTTCTAATTGTACTTCATATCTCATAACTAACCTCCGTGCGACGTTTGAAATCGTCTCTACCTAAACTCACAGTATAATGCATTTGTGCCATTCTGAAAAGACTACAAAGAATACATACGAAAACACTCAAATCAAATAATTTCTAATTGCAAAATAGGCGTTTTGCCCAAACCACTAGGCAACAACTTGCATATTTTATCTATGTAAAGTGATTATACGAAAAGGGAGGAATTCAATATGTCATGTAATAACAATTGCCAACAAAACAACTGTGGTTGTAACACAGGTTGTGGAAATGGTTTCAACGGTGGATTTGCTTTAATCGTCGTTTTATTCATTCTTTTAATCATCGTAGGCGCAGCTTGCTTATTCTAGGACCCCAAAAACCTTTTACCTTTGTGTAAAAGGTTTTTCTCTTTTTCTGCGATATTTCTTTTTACTAGCAAAGATAGCGAAAAAAAGCTATGCTAAATAAAAAATGGAGGTGCTACTATGTCGTTTAATCAAGAAGTATTTTCTACATACGTGAACCTTTTTCATGCTGAACGAGACTATTTTGAATGTCATGAAGTGTTAGAAGAGCACTGGAAAAGTATTGGAGAAAAGAAAAGTTCGCCTTGGGTGTTTTTCATTAGTTTTGCTGTCGCAAATTATCATTGGCGTAGAAGTAACTTTCGCGGTGCTCTAAAATCATTTACGTTCTCAAAACAACTGTTTCAAGAAACGAAATCACAACTTGCATTATTTCCGGTCAATTTAATCACACTTGAACAACTTGTGGAAGAGTGTCTGGATAAAGTTAAAAAGAGCGAGCCTTACGAACAGACTTTCTTACCGCTTACACAGCATACTTTACAAACTGCACCAGAAAAAAATTATACAGCCGATGAATATGCTTATCTTTGCAATAAACATACACTTCGAAATCGGACAGATGTTATTCAAGAGCGCACACGTGCACTTCATGAAAAAATGAAAAAAACCTACTGATAGATCAGCAGGTTTTTTTCATTTATACAACGTTTAATTCACATGTTTTTCTAATAGGCAGTACGACAAAAATTCTTGCGTCTCTTTGGTTGCTGTGAGTGTTTTGATTGCTAACTTTTCTTTTAACGTACAAACCATTTGCTTGCCGAGTCCAAGTCTTCGCATAGACGGGTTTACGCCCACATGCAGTACTTGTGCTTGCTCTTCACTAAGGTGTTCAACGCCGATCACACCTACAAAATCTTCTTCTACTTTCCACAGAAACAACTCAAAGTTTGGTTCTTGTTCATAACGTAAAACAAGTTCGCGCAACTTTTTAACATCGCGCTCGTGTGTCGCTAAGCTAATTAAACCCATTGCAATTTTTTCATACGCCTTTTTATACTTCAGTAGCATAAAAATACCTCTTCATGAATCTTAATCATAACTATCATACCATTTTATGCATCGAAATCAAGCACTATGCATCGTATGACCATTTTACTAAAATCATAAATCAATACTTGGAATTAGTCAATTTCATGTTGCAAAAATTGATGAATTTTTACAATACTTTCACATTTGCAACGAATTTAACAGGTTTTCGACATTTTTTACAACGCTAGTTCAACTTTCCTATCCCCGTCGAAATTAAAATACACTCAACATTACATCTAACGCTTTTTGTGCTTGTTTAGCTACTTCTTTATCTACAGTAATAATGTTCTGTACGCGCCCTTCGGCAATACAGTCGAGCGTCCACGCTAAATGTGGTAAGTCGATGCGGTTCATTGTAAGACATGGACACATATACGGATTCACACTCACAATATGCTTATCGGGATGTTGTTGGATAAGACGATTCACAAGGTTCATCTCTGTTCCGACAGCAAAACTACTTCCAGTAGGTGCACTTTCAATCGCATCAATAATAAATTTCGTTGAACCGTTGCTATCGCTTGCCGCAACAACTTCTCGACTACACTCTGGATGAACAATTACATGCATCTCTGGGTATTTTATTCGAATGTTCTCTATTTGTTGCGTGTTGAAATTTTCATGCACGGAACAATGACCTTTCCATAACACAACTTGAAGTGGACCACCCTCAACATTTTGTTCGAGCATTTCAGTATGCGGATTGTATACTGCCATCTCTTCTAAAGGAATGCCTAGATCAAACGCCGTATTTCGACCAAGATGTTGATCAGGTAAAAATAATAGTCGTTTGTTTTGATCAAGGGCCCATTTGACGATTTTATGTGCGTTAGACGAAGTAACCGTTGCCCCACCATGTTCACCAACAAATGCTTTAATGCTCGCAGTAGAGTTTACATACGTTAACGGAATCCAATCGGGTCCATATTGGTGCACTAATAGCTCCCACGCACGTTTTACTTGTCGTTCTGAAGCCATATCAGCCATTGAGCAACCTGCTCGCATATCGGGTAAAATAACACGTTGATGATCACCTGTTAAAATATCGGCTGTTTCTGCCATGAAATGCACACCACAAAACACAATCCAATCTGCTTCCGTATTTTGGGCTGAAACTTGTGCGAGTTGTAAAGAATCTCCAACTGCATCAGCGAATTGAACGACTTCATCTTTTTGATAATGATGACAAGGTAAAAAAAGTGAACTTCCTAGTTCCTTTTTTCGCGCAGTAACACGTTGCTCTAATTCTTCTACCGTCATCGTACTATATCGTTCTGGTAATTTTGAGTCTTGGTTTAATACATCAATAAAATTACTCATGATTTCCTCCTTTGATTGCGCCTTCCACAAGAAGTGAAAGATCTAAAGGTTTTACACTATGTGTTAGTGCACCTAATGAAATATAATCTACGCCGCTTCTTGCATAGGCTAAAACGTTCTGTTCCGTAATTCCACCACTCGCTTCAATAACAATGTGATTATTACCTTTACTTTTTAACCACTTTGAAATGGTCTCTGGACTTTGGTTGTCAATCATAATCACGTCAGGAGACGCCGCAAGTGCTTCATGCCACTGTTCTTCGCTTTCTACCTCTACTTCGACATTCACCATATGCCCAAACTGTTGTTTACACTGTTGAACGGCTTGTGTGATACCACCTGCCGCGACAATATGATTTTCTTTTAACATCACACCATCATATAATCCGAAACGGTGATTATACCCTCCGCCACATTGAACGGCATACTTTTCAAACATTTTTAAACCTGGTGTCGTTTTTCTCGTATCGCAAATTCGAGCACCACTATTTTCAATCATGCGCACAACAAGAGATGTAGCCGTACTAATTCCACTCATGCGACCAATCAAGTTTAGTACAACGCGCTCACGTGACAATAATTCTCCAACAGGTGCTGTAATTGTCGCTATTACATCGCGTACTTTGACACACTCACCATCGCGCACATGCATCGTAACGGTACTTTGTGTACTTTGCCAAAGAAATCCTTGTTCAACTACAGCTGAGCCACAAAAGACGCCTTCTTCTTTGCATATAATTTGTGCTTTCACTATTTGATTTTGTGCCAACATCTTTGTCGACAAATCACCCGTTCCAATATCTTCTATGAAAAACTGTTGCAGTTTTTCGCGCAACAACCACTCGTTCATCAGACATTCTCCTCTGCTATAAAATGAGCACCTTTTCCGTTTGGATCACACAATGCACTATAAAAAACATGTTTTCCTAAAGTAATTAATTGAACATACTGATTACTTTCCGCATCAAACTGCGCGGGGTTTACTCTACAATTTTCAAATTGATTGTACAGTTCAGAAAAATATTGGTACCCTTCTCTTATTTTCTTTTCACTTCGAATGATTCCAAGATTCGATTGAAATTTCTCTTGTAAACATTTATACGTTGGACCTTCGCCTACGATTGACGCTGTTGAATTGTTATACACTTCGGGACTTATATCGTCACCCATATACACGTTCTGTCCCGTCAAAATCGCCTCAGCACAGGATTCACCCATGACTAAACATTCAAGCAACGAATTACTTGCCAATCTATTTGCACCATGTACGCCCGTCGCAGCCGCTTCACCTATTACAAACAGACCTTTACAACTACTTTCACCTGCAAGTGACGTCTTAACGCCTCCCATAACAAAATGAGCACCCGCTGCGACTTCTATTAGTCCATCGTCTGATAGCATGTGATTATCTTCACATGTTTTCCATATAAACGGAAATTTTTCCGAAAAATTTCGAATAGTGTTTACATCAATATATACTTGATGACCTTTCTCAACTTGTGCATACACAGCTCGGCTTACCACATCGCGAGGAGCTAAATCACCAAGAGGATGTTGCGCTTGCATAAAACGCGTTCCTTCTTCGTTAACTAACATCCCACCTGCGCCCCGAACCGCTTCGCTAATTAAACAAACAACGTTATTATTTTTTACACCTAGTGTCGGGTGAAACTGAATGTAGTGCAAATCCGAAAATGGATTGTGCATAAATTCACAAAGACTAACTGCTACGCCATTTGAATTTGCGAAATTTGTAGAGTGTGGATATACGCCTGCAAATCCACCTGTCGCTAGAACGACTGCATCGCCAATAAACGCTCGACAACTCCCTGTTTCTGTATGTTGTGCAACAACGCCATACACACCTTGTTCATTTCTGAGCAATTGGATGACAGACCATTGTTCCATCAAAGATACGTTTCCTTTTACTTGATTAAGAAAATGTGATGTTAAATATTTTCCTGTTTGGTC
>JBOFGC010000455.1:0-3891 GCA_051648945.1 Bacilli bacterium | reverse complement strand
GACTTCCTTCAGATTCCACCTCACGGTGGACACCCTTGTCTTAAGCTAACGTCTACTACTGCCTTCGACGTTCAGGACTTTCACCTTAGAGATTACGCCCATGCTGGGCACACCAAAAGGGACGATGGCTCTACGCCATCGTCCCTTTTTATACTAATTTTTAAAACAAAAAAGTTGTGTCAGCAACTAATTCAATGACTGACACAACTCACTATTGACTAATTCTCTTTTGAATCTTTCCAAACTTCTTTAATTTGTTCCACAGCGCCTAACATTTTCGTTGCATCTGTTGGAATGATCAGTTTGTTTGCAGGTCCATACGCCACTTTTTCAAGCGCTTCGAGTGAACGTAAATGTAGCATAGATGGTGTTGGTTCTGCATTTTTCCATGCTGCAAGCACGGCTTGTTCTGCTTGTGCTTTTGCATCCGCGATACGAACAATCGCTTCCGCTTCTCCATCTGCACGTAAAATGGCTGATTCTTTGTCACCGCGGGCACGTTCTACTTGACTTAAACGCTCACCTTCAGCTTCAAGAATACGAGACTGTTTTTCACCTTCAGCTTTAAGAATTTTAGATTCTTTTTCACCTTGAGCAGTTAGAACACTTTCACGACGCAAACGTTCTGCTTGCATTTGTCGTTCCATCGCATTTTGAATGTCAGCTGGTGGAATGATGTTTTTAATTTCAACACGATTTACTTTCATGCCCCATTTATCTGTTGCATCATCTAAAATCGAACGAAGTTTTGTGTTAACCATATCACGACTTGTTAACGTTTCATCTAAATCGAGTTCACCGATTAAGTTACGTAACGTTGTTGCTGTTAAATTATTAATCGCAGCAAGTGGATTTGAAATTTCATATTCATGGCGAACAGGGTCGGTTACTTGGAAATAAATGACCGTATCCACACTAATTGTTACGTTATCTTTCGTAATTACAGCTTGTGGTTTAAAGTCCACAACTTGCTCACGTAAATTTTTCTTTGAAGCAACGCGCTCAATAAATGGCACGATGATTGTAATACCACTGCCTAGTTGACGATGGAATTTCCCTAACCGTTCAACGAGCACTACCTCTGCTTGTCGAACGATGCGAATCGAACTTAATATTAAAATAATAACAAAAAGCGCAACAACCGCCATGATGATTGTACCGGGATTTATGAAGCTTTCATTCATTAGATCTCATTCCTTTCATCTATCGTTTTTACGTAAAATGTTGCTCCTGAAACTGATTCGATTTCAACGAGCATCTCTTCTTCGAGCGGATTGCTACTCATAATGTTCCAAACTTCTCCATTAACAGAAATTGTTCCTGAATAATAGTCAGCGTCATTAACTTCTTTTACTTTAAACTGTTGTCCTACAAGTCGATAAACACCACTTTCAACAGTCTGACCCATCTTTCGTTTTAGCATACTCGCAATCACAAGACTTACTAAACTTAGTACGATAAATGTTATAAAAGTCACAAACACGTTTGACGTAAAGTAGTAGACAATATATGCGATTAACATGCTAATTCCAATAAACAATAGGCTTAATGTACCAGTAGCGAAGTCTATGAGGATGAGTAAAACTCCTATGATAAGTAGCCATACAGATGTATCCATCTATCCACCTCATTTCATAGCTTTTCTATCATTGTAACATAACTGTAATGTTTGTAAATCAAAAAGTTTGCGTATATTTGTCCATTTTTAGGACGAAAGAAGCCCTTTTTTCATCAAATTGTCAATTGCTCCACAAATTGCCACTTTTACATGTTCATATGTTAAACCACCTTGAACGTATGCTGTAAACGGTGCGCGTAATGGGCCATCTGCACTAAGTTCAATGCTTGCACCTTGAACAAATGTACCCGCCGCCATAATTACATCGTCCGCATATCCTGGCATATAAGCTGGTTCTGGTGCAAACTGCGCATTAATTGGACTCCAATATTGAATAGCCTGACAAAAAGCAATCATTGGTTCTCTCTCATGAAACGTAACACTTTGAATTAAATCCGTACGATTCGCGTCCCATTTTGGATGCGTTTCTAAACCGAGTTCACTTAAAATGGCCGATGTGAATACCGCTCCTTTTAACGCCTGAGCGACAACGTGTGGCGCAAGAAATAGTCCATGATACATACTGTGTAATGTATCGAGCGACGCACCTGCTTCACGACCAATACCGGGTGATGTGAGATGATAACTAATTTTTTCAATTAAATCCTCTCGCCCGACAATATATCCACCCGTTTTCGCAAGACCGCCTCCTGGATTTTTGATGAGTGAACCCGCAATCACATCTGCACCGACTGCACACGGCTCGCAACGTTCTACAAACTCACCATAACAGTTGTCTACAAAAACAATAAGTTCTGGGTTTAATTTTTTCACAAAAGTAATTGCTTCTGCTAATTGGTCAATGCGTAACGATTCACGACTGCTATAGCCTTTCGAACGTTGAATGCCAATCACTTTCGTTTTTTCAGTAATTGCCGCCGCAATTGCGTCCCAGTCAAACGTACTTTCCGCTGTTAATCCAACTTGATTGTATCCAATGCCCCATTCTTTAAATGAACCATTGTTTTCACCACGTAAACCAACAATTTCCTCTAACGTATCGTACGGACGACCTGAAATATATAACAACTCGTCATTTGGTCGTAGCAATCCAAACAAACTCGTTTTTATTGCATGCGTCCCAGAAATAATACTATTACGAACAATCGCACTCTCTCCGCCAAACAATGTTGCATAAATGCATTCTAATGTATCGCGACCAAAATCGTCATAGCCATAGCCATACGTTGGCAATAAATGGCCGTCTGTTACTTTATTTTCACGAAAACTTTGCAACACTGCATATTGATGTGATGCCGCTTGTGCATCAATTTCTTTGTGTTTTGCTGCAATTTGTACTTCTACTTGCTCTACTAATTTTTGAATGGTTTGTCCATGTTGAAAATGTGCGTACATACTAATCCCTATCTTTCTTAAAATTCCTCTTCAATTTTCGGGAAAATAATCCCGTGCATGCGCGTATCTTTACGTACTTCGCCTTGTGCTATATATTTACCACTCTCTTCATCAAATTCAAAAGAATGCAGTTTCGTATCTCGGCGTAATTCATCCATCCATCGCCCATTCGCTGGGTCAACGAACAATTTATATTTGTCAGTATCATTGGTTAGTGCTTTCGCAATTTCGTTCAATAAAAGTTCGATATCACGCTGTTTATACGCACTAATCCAAAGATGAGGCCATTCCGTTTTCGGTGTAAACGTTTCTTCAGCCAAATCACGCTTATTATACACAACAAGTTGGGGAATTTCACTCATTTTCAAGTCATTTAAAATACTTTCAACTGTACCTTGATGCGCCATATAGTTTTCATGCGAACTATCGACAACGTGAATAATTAGCGTTGCATCTTTCGCTTCTTCAAGTGTCGAACGAAACGCTTTTACAAGTGTCGTCGGCAACTTTTGAATGAACCCTACCGTATCCGTAAGCAAACATTCTGTTCCTTGTGGCAAAGAGATTTGTTTTGTTAGTGGATCGAGTGTCGCAAACAAAATATTTTCTTCAAACGTTCCATATTCCGTCAAGCGATTAAAAATCGTGCTTTTCCCCGCATTTGTATATCCTACAAGTGCCAGTTGAATTTGTTTCGTTTCACGACGACGCTCACGATAGCGTTCACGGTGTGTTGCTACAGATTCGAGACTTTTCTTGATTTCACTCATGCGACGACGAATATGACGACGGTCTGTTTCTAATTTCGTTTCCCCAGGACCGCGTGTCCCTATTCCAGCTCCAAGTCGACTCATTCCTTCGCCTTGACCAACAAGTCTCGGATACGCATATTGTAACTGCGCAAGTTCAACTTGCAA
>JBOFGC010000454.1:0-4947 GCA_051648945.1 Bacilli bacterium | reverse complement strand
CTGTTCGATGATTTCGTTAAGTGTTGCTTGCGCTTTACGCATATCTTCTTCTTGCGCACTTAGCCCATCTACACGCTCTTTCATATTTTGATATTCTTCGATGCTCGCTTCGTTTACTGCACCAATTTTATTGAGTTGGTCCTTTAGGAAACGTAATTCATCTTCAATGCGTAATGAATCATCAATGCCTGCACTTTCATCTACTGCCGCTTCGTATGTTTTGTTATGCTTTTCTTGTAGCGCTTTTAATCTTGCTTCAAGTTTCGCATCGAGACGGTCTGCAAGAACTTTACTTTCATACAACGTGTTTGAAAGGTCTTTATGTTCTTGCTTTGTTCCTTTAATTTTCGCTTGTCGTTCGTTTGACGAGTCAAAATTATTCATTCGGTTTTGACGAAGATTTTGCATCGTACTTACGATTTGATCATATTCTTTTTGAGCGGCTGAATGCAGTTGCTTGTTTGCTTCGTAACTTAATAAAAGTTCTTCTTCTTTTTGTTTACTTTGCGCAATGTCAGAATGTAATCCAGTGATTTTTCGTGCGCGTTCTTTCTGACTTTGCGTGATTTCTTCAATCGTAGCACGCAAACTTTCGTGCTTACTTCGAGAGCTCGCTAGTGTAATTTGTACCGAATGAATGTCGGTTTGTAGTTGTTGCTCTTTCGCTTGGAGCGTTTTACTTTGTTGTACGAAAAGTTCAAGTTCTGCAGACAACTGCACTTCTTCTTGCTTGAGTTGTGCTAACTGTTGTTGATGCGTAGCAGACTGTGCTGTTGCTTGATTGCACAGGTTTGTTAGTGCCACAATGTTCTCTGAAAGACGATTCATCTCTTCGCGTTGTTGCTTTTCTTGCTGTTGCGCGAGCGCGAGTGTTTGTTTCACTTCATGAATTTGCGTTTGCAAACGTTCAATACACATTTTTTCTTCTTTTACTTCATGACCTATACTTGCAAACTCCGCTTGTGTAATCTCAAGTTGTGATTGCCACGCTTTGAATTGCTGACGTTTTTCTTCTAGTGTTGCTGTCATTGTTTGCAATTCACGTTCTTTAGCAAAAAGAGGTGGAGTTTTCGATTTTTGAGCACCACCAGTCATCGAACCACCTGGGCTGATCACATCTCCTTCAAGCGTAACAATTCTATAGCTATTACGCACGGCCGTTGCGATTTTTCGCGCGCTGCGTAAATTTTCAGCAATGATTGTTTGTCCGAGAATGTTACGTACAACATCATTAAAGCGTGCATCATTTTCTACGAGTTCACTCGCAATCCCGATAAAGCCATCTAGTGATTGGATGGTTGCCAAAACATTTGTTGGCAATGTTCTCGGTTTCATTACATCAAGAGGTAAGAATGTTGCACGTCCCAATTTCTGCGCTTTTAGAAATTCAATTGCTTGTTGCGCATTTTCTCTTGTTTCAACGACGATGTTTTGCAGTGCCGCACTGCCTGCATACTCAATCGCTGTTTCATATTGCTGTGGCACTGCGATTAGATTCGCAAATGGCCCACAAATTCCTTGTAATTGTTTCCGGTGCAGCAAAACATTACGTGTTCCTGCAAAAAAACCTTCAAATGAATCACGTTGTTCTTGTAGCGATTTTTGACGACCTTCAAGCGTTGCAATTTGCTTCTCCGTTGTGAAAAGTGTTTGTTGTAATTGCCTTACACTTTGCGATGCTTGTTCGTATCCGTACTCTAATGTTTTCGTACGCTCTACTCTATTTTTCATTTCTGTAGCAAGTGTTTCACTCTTATCTGTAACACGTGCGATGTGTTGTGCAGATTGATTGTTTTTTTGTTGGGTTTCAATGCGTTGTTTTTTTAATTGCTCTAAGTTCGCTCGTCGCTCAGAACTTTGATTGTTCTGTTGTTTTTGAATTTCTTCAATACGAATATACTCATTTTGAACGCGTTGCAGCGCCTTTTCAACGACTTCTTTTTCTTCTATAACCGTGCCAACGGATTGTGACAGTTCTAGTAATTTCTTCTGTAGCTGTTGCTCTAAGGTCTCGATTTCTTTTTCAAGTTGTCGGCATTCCGCTTGCTTTTGAGAAAGAATGACAGTTCGTTCGTCATACGTTGCTTTAGACAAATCGATTTCTTTTAATTTTTGATTGTGTTGTTGTTGGATATACGCCGCATTTTGCTCATGCAGCAGTAATTCTGATTTCACGACCTCGACGGCTTCCTTTTTAAGAAGCAACTGCTCTTGCAAATGTTGAATGCTTTCGTCTTGCTTTTGCATTTGAAAACGTTCATTTTCGATATTTGCTTCTTCTACAGCAAGCGTTGTACTTAATTGTTGGACATGTTTACTTAAGTTCTCCACTTTGTCTTTTGCTGCAATCCAGTCGTTATGAAACACTGAAATTTCCCTTGCTGTAACGGCAACATCGTATGTGTCATACAGATGTTTTAACGCGCGCCATTTTTGTGCTTTGTCGCTTTGCTTTTGAAGCGGTGAGAGTTGTTGTCTTAATTCATAAAGAATGTCTTCCACACGACTTAAATTCACTTCTGTTTCCTGCATTTTAGCTAAAGCCGTTCGTTTGCGCATTTTATACTTAATTACACCTGCAGCTTCTTCAATGACAGCGCGACGGTCTTCAGGCTTAGAACTTAGCACTTCTTCTACTTTCCCTTGACTAATGATTGAGAACGATTCTTTGCCTAATCGTGAATCAAGCATCAAATCAACAATGTCCTTTAATCGGCAAGGTTTCCCATTCATTAAGTACGCACTTTCACCTGTACGAAAAACGCGTCTTGTCACACTGATTTCTGTCCATTCTACGGGGAGCTTGTTACTTGAATTATCAAGAACGAGTGTTACTTCTGCATAATTTAATGGTTTATTCGTTTGACTACCACCAAAAATGACATCTTCCATCTTTGAACCACGTAGACTTTTTGCGGAATGTTCCCCTAACACCCAACGAACGGCATCAATAATATTACTTTTACCACTCCCGTTTGGACCAATTACACCGTTTACGCCTGATGTAAAATCAATCCCAACTTTTTTGGCAAACGATTTGAAACCGACCATCTCTAGTCGTTTTAAATACATAGCTTCACCATCCTCTCTTCGTACTCTATCAAAAAAAAGGAACTTTTAAAAACGTAGGATTGAACGCTTTCAAAAGAACCTCTAGTCTGAAATGGAGCGTAAAATTAGCGATTTTTACTTCGCGCTATTTTTGTAGTTGAGCAAGTGCTTGAGAAGCAGCGTGTTGCTCTGCTTCTTTTTTCGACTTCCCTTGACCTGTACCACATTTCGTGCCATTCACATACACTTCCATTATGAACTGACGATTATGCGCCGGTCCAACTTCGCTAACGATGCGATATTCCACACTTCCTGAACCGTCTTTTTGTGTGAATTCTTGTAATTCACTTTTATAATCCATCATATGAGAAAAAGCACCAGCATCAATTTTCGGATACACATACTGTTCAAGAAAAATAACGACTGCATCAGTTCCTTGATCTAAATAAAGTGCACCAATAAAAGATTCAAACGCATCAGCGAGCAATGCCGGACGATTGCGTCCACCTGTCATTTCTTCACCTTTTCCGAGAAGAACGAGTTTTCCAAAAGAGAGTTCATTCGCAATCGTTACGAGTGATGGTTCACATACGATTCCTGCACGCATTTTCGTGAGTTCTCCTTCGCTCATTTCAGGGAAACGATGAAAAAGATACTGACTGATTGTTAATTCTAAAACGGCATCTCCTAGAAACTCAAGTCGTTCGTTATCTTTTTGCGCTGCGTTGCGATGCTCATTCACATAGGATGAATGGGTAAACGCTTGTTGTAATAATTGCTCATTTTCGAAGGACTGTCCAATTCGTTGTTGAAATTCGCGAAAACGGTCTTTCCTTCGGCTAAGGGCACTACGATGTTCTGATTTTTTTTGTCTCAAGTTGCTACACCTCCGGGTCTCTTCTTTAAGTAATGATTCCACATGTGCACACATCCTCTATGCACGGACGCTACACATCCTTCATTTACAACGTTGTAAAGAAAGATTGGCGTCACTAAAAGCACATAAAAAGCATTGTAAAAGAAGATGGCTTTTCTTAGCGCCATGGGATAGCTTGTGGCTATGCCTTTTACATAGTCGAAAATCCCGTCAGTAAAATGACGGGACAACGAGCTCAATTTGTAGGAACTTGTCCTACAAATTGATGTGTTTATTAAGCTTGAATTTTCTCGATATATGTAACAGCATCGCCAACCGTTTTGATCTTTTCAGCTTCTTCGTCGCCGATTGTAAGCTTGAACTCATCTTCAAGTTGCATAACTAACTCAACTACGTCTAGAGAATCAGCTCCTAAATCTTCAATGAAGTTTGATTCTAGAGTGATTGTTGATTCTTCAGCTCCTAAGCGATCTGCGATGATGCCGCGTACGCGTTCGAATGTATTAGACATATAGACACCTCCTCCCAATGTCATCTCCTTCATATTATACGAAAGTGGTGCTCTTTTCAACAAGACTTTGTATTACATGCCCATTCCGCCATCAATTCGTAACGTTTGACCTGTCATATATGATGCTGCATCTGACGCTAGATATGTCACAGCGTGTGCAACGTCTGACGGTTGACCAAAACGAGCGAGAGGAATAAGTTTTAGAATTTCCTGTTTGTACTCTTCTTTTAATACATCTGTCATATCTGTTGTAATAAAGCCTGGAGCTACACAGTTTACCGTAATATTACGGCTTGATAACTCTTTCGCTACCGCTTTTGTAAAGCCAATTAAACCTGATTTTGCTGCTGCATAGTTGCTTTGACCAGGTGCTCCTGTAATACCAACGATTGAAGTGATGTTAATGATTGCACCTTTACGGTTACGCATCATATGACGGCTCGCTGCTTTTGTTGTTAAAAACGCACCTTTTAAGTTCGTGTCTAACACCGCGTCCCAATCGTCTTCG
>JBOFGC010000453.1:0-2605 GCA_051648945.1 Bacilli bacterium | reverse complement strand
CGCCATCTCCACCAGCGGGTCCACCCATTGATACATATTTTTCACGACGGAACGATACAACACCGTTACCTCCGTCTCCACCTTTTACATAAATCTTGACCTGATCGACAAACATGTTGTCACCTCTTTACTCTCATTTCAATTGAAAACACTTCAGAAGAACATTCATACATATGTACGTCTACACCCTCGGAATAGCCCATGTAATTTTGAATTTCATTCCCATCTTTTAGCTTTCCACTAAAATCAAAAATGAAACAAGCGTCTTCTTCATTTCCATCAATTGTGATACTTAACATATTTTCGCAAAATAAATCTGCGCTCACATCGACTGCTTGTAAAAATGATTCACACCACTTATACACTACGTCGTCACTACGTGTTAAATCCATTCGTTCAAATAATACTTCATATTCTAATTTATAGTGATGAACTCCCCAATTAAATGTCATAAACAACTCAGCTGTTCGTGGCATCTTAAGGTTCGATAATTTCGTCTCTTGATGAGCGTCGAAAACAATTTCGTCAATGATTTCTTTCACTCGTTCATGGTTTCCCAATTCCATATACCCTTTGACCAGTTGAAGTTGATTCAGCATGTCATGTCTTGAATGACGTAACACCTCTGTCACAACACCTGGCACTTGTCGAATTTTCTTCATGCCCATTCACCCTTTTATCTTATGAAAAAACTCTAACCCCAGATGGAGTTAGAGTTCCAATTTACAATATTACGCTTCTTGAGCAACTGGATATACACTAACTTGCTTCTTGTCGCGGCCTAAGCGTTCGAACTTAACGATGCCGTCAACTTTAGCAAATAAAGTATCATCTCCACCACGACCAACGTTAGCACCTGGATAAATCTTAGTACCACGTTGACGGTAAAGAATTGAACCACCAGTTACGAATTGACCGTCTGCACGTTTAGCACCTAAACGTTTAGACTGAGAGTCACGTCCGTTCTTTGTAGAACCTACACCCTTTTTCGAAGCGAAAAGCTGAAGATCTAATCTTAACATGTGTTTACACCTCCTGTAACTTTTCACGAATGTGAATATACTTTTCGTAGCCTTCTTGAATTGATCGCAATGAAACGACCATTCCTTCAAGTAAAAGCTGTATTTTATCATCAATTTCTCCAACTACAGACGGAACGCTGTATTGAAGATAACCATGTTTGATTTCTGTTTGCTTAGAAGCAGAAATACCACAAAGCTGATCAATCGCATTGACTGCACCTACTGTAACAGCAGATACTCCCGCACAAACAATATCTTTACCATGCACAGCATAATCGGCATGTCCAGTTACTGTGAACGAAGCAATACGGTTGTCTTCAAGACGTAGAATCGTAATTTTTATCATCTGACCGTAAATTAAGCGTTGATTGCTTCAACAACTAATTTAGTGTAAGGTTGACGATGACCTTGTTTACGACGGTTGTTCTTTTTAGCCTTGTATTTGAAAATCGTGATTTTCTTTTGTTTCCCTTGCTTCTCAACTTTAGCAGTTACAGTAGCACCTTCAACAGTAGGAACACCTACTTTTACAGCTTCTCCACCTACGAAAAGAACTTTATCAAAAGTTACAGTTTCACCAGCTTCAGCGTTTAACTTCTCAACGTAGATTGTTTGACCTTGCTCTACGCGGATTTGTTTTCCACCAGTTTCGATAATTGCGTACATTCTGTTGCACCTCCTTAATATTCTCAGACTCGCCATATGCAGGTGTACGAAAAATCGTACTTAAAACCTGTGAATGTGCGGTTGTAGCACAGGGGCTACAAACAATACATTCAAAATGATAACATACGAGTTCAAGTTATGTCAATTTAATTCATCCATTAACCGAACCAAATCGGCTTATGTTATAAAAAGACAACGGAGAGTATTGTATCTCAAATGTAATAAACAATCCACATTGTTTTTCTAACTTTTCTTTTGTAATTAATTCCTCCACTGCCTCTTTTACATCGCGACTACACGCAATATGCACAGCATCCTCATCTCGTAAGCGATAGCCCATTAACTCTCTTTCTAGTTCATACGCTAATGTAGTCGCTGATTTCACATAGCCTTTTCCATTGCAAATCGTACAGTCACTCGTTAAAAAAGAAGTTAAGTCTTTCTTTCGCCTTTTTCGAGTTATTTCCAATAGACCTAGTGAGGTGAAATGAAATACCTGAACTTTTGAACGATCTTCTGCTGTTGCTTCAACAAGAGCTTGCTTTACTAATTCCTTTTGGCGATTTTCCTTCATATTGATGAAATCAACTAAAATCATCCCGCCAATATCTCGAAGACGTAATTGCCTCCCCACCTCCTGCGCAGCGAGCACATTTGTTTTTAAGACCGTATCCTCTTGGTTGGACTTCCCGATAAACTTCCCTGTATTTACATCAATAATTGTCATCGTTTCCGTTTGATCAATTAACAAATATGCACCATTTTTTAACCAAACAACCCGTTTTTGAGCATCTTCAAGTTCTTTTGACACTCCAACTTCAACAAATAAATCCCCATTCCGACGATAGTGCACACCAGGAATTATTCCTTTCACACTTTGGTACGTTTCAAAGTCATCAACTTCAATTTCATCAATT
>JBOFGC010000452.1:0-3797 GCA_051648945.1 Bacilli bacterium | reverse complement strand
ATGTACGGTTTACAGCAAGTGTAAATTGCGCAACTGCTGTACCTGTTGATGTATAACGCATCTCCGGGTCTTTCGTTAGGCGCCCAACGAGAACTACTCGATTAATCATCAGAACCTCTCCTTATCCATTAATTATACTTCTTCGCGAACTACGATATGACGAATGATATCTTCGCTGATTTTTGCTAAACGATCAAATTCTTGAACTGCTGCAGCTTCTGCGTTAATGTTTAATAGCATGTAGAAGCCATCGCGGAAGTCGTTAATTTCATAAGCTAAACGACGTTTTCCCCAATCTTTTGCAGTTGTAATTTCCGCACCGTTATCAGATAGAATCGTGTTAAAACGCTCGATAAGAGCTTTTTGTGATTCTTCTTCAATGTTTGGGCGGATAATATACATGATTTCGTACTTTCTCATTATCCGGTCACCTCCTTCTGGTCTAAGCGGCCCGTTTCTCTGGGCAAGGAGTAATTATCTTAACTACTCACGAAATAAAATTATATCATAGATTTTTAAAGCACACAACTATTTCTATACATTGAAGCGGAAATGCATAATATCGCCATCTTGAGCGACATATTCTTTTCCTTCAAGACGAACTTTCCCAGCTTCTTTCGCTGCTTGCATGCTACCATAAGCAACTAAATCATCATAAGAAACCGTTTCTGCGCGAATGAAACCACGTTCAAAGTCAGTATGAATTACACCCGCACATTGTGGCGCTTTCATTCCTTTTTGGAATGTCCAAGCACGTACTTCTTGAACACCTGCTGTGAAATATGTAGCAAGTCCGATTAATTTGTACGACGCACGAATTAACTGATCAAGACCCGACTCAGCAATACCAAGTTCACTTAGGAATTCTTCTTTCTCATCCTTTTCTAATTCAGCGATTTCTGATTCGATTTTTGCACATACAACGATCACTTCAGAACCTTCTTCTTTCGCAAATTCGTCTACACGTTTTACAAAAGGATTCGCAGAGTAGTCAGCGATTTCTTCTTCACTTACATTCGCTACATATAACATCGGTTTGATTGTTAATAAATGTAAATGTTTTACAACACGCATTTCTTCTTCGCTAAATTCAAGACTACGTACAGATTTACTTTCTTCTAAATGCTCTTTAATTCGCACAAGAATTTCAAGTTCGTACACTGACTCTTTGTCTCTTTGACGTGCTAGTTTCTCAACACGTTGAATTCGTTTTTCTACTGACTCTAAATCAGCAAGAATTAATTCTAAGTTGATTGTTTCAATATCATCAATTGGATCCACTTTTCCTGATACGTGCGTAATGTTTTCATCATCAAAACAACGAACGACTTGGCAAATTGCATCTACTTGACGAATGTGAGAAAGAAACTTATTACCTAATCCTTCACCTTTACTTGCGCCTTTTACAATACCTGCAATATCTGTAAATTCAAATGTTGTTGGAACTGTCTTCTTTGGTGTTACTAATTCTGTTAATTTTTCTAAACGATGATCTGGTACAGCTACCATTCCTACGTTTGGATCAATTGTACAGAACGGATAGTTTGCACTCTCTGCACCTGCTTGCGTAATTGCGTTGAAAAGTGTTGATTTACCTACATTTGGTAAACCAACAATACCTGCTGTTAATGCCATGTTTTTCACTCCTATTATCTATCTAGCCTTAAGTATATAGAATTATCTCTATAGAAACAAACCGCCAAATCTGCTATTCCATTAGATTTAGTGCTTCAAACACAGCCTTTGATTGAAAAGTGTGTTCAATAATCCTATTTTTCGGCTTTTTTGATGATTTTTTTGGTTTTTTTAACAAATTCTTTTCGAGGGATAAGAACGGAATGGTCACAACCCAAACATTTTATGCGAATGTCCGCTCCTAAACGAATAATTTTCCATTCGTTTTTTCCGCATGGATGTGCTTTTTTCATTTCAACGACATCATTTAGTTCGAATTCTAGCATCGTTTTCCTACCTCCTACTTTCGAAAATTTACCCAATAAATCTACTATACTATACTGCTTCTTATGTGTATATACTTTCTAAAATATGGTGACAATGCTTGTATTACTTAGAAAATTTGCGTGCGTACACAGTTCAAAAGCTTCTCTAATTTTGAATTCTATGCAAAAACATTTACCTCTTACCTTAATAATTACTATTCGGAGTGCTTTGTTGGCTCATTACCTTATTAATTTTTCACGATAAAGGAGCAATCGTTACAGATGAATAAAGTTTCCTATTATGAAGTCGATTTTTTCACTTGTGCATTTACAACATTGTGGAGATCAATGAAAGACATCCCACCAAATAGAATTCACATTCTTTGTATCGGAAGTGATACATCAACTGGAGACAGTTTTGGCCCACTCGTTGGCTCATATCTCAAAAATAATGGTTCAACTTTCCCAATCTATGGTACCCTGCAGCAACCTGTTCATGCTTTAAATCTTGTCGAAACTTACAATACTTTAATGAAATATTCCCCTTCAGCATTTATTATTGCAATCGATGCTAGTATAGGAAAAGTTTCACTTCCTGGGACATTTCTAATTTCAAACGCACCACTGTTTCCTGGGAGTTCTCTAAAAAAAAATCTACCCGGCGTTGGCCATTTAAGTATAGAGTGTATCGTTACACAGGCCAATCCAGGTGAATGCGTACTCACTCGGTTGCAAAGTTGCTCTCTTTTTAATACACTCTCCTATGCACACGCTCTCGGAAATCTACTACTTCGCATAGAGGAACAATTTATGCGAAAAAAAACACACTGACACCTTTTTTTCATTAGATCATGGGATTACAGAAATAATAAGCAAACGCCCTCATATACAGCCGAAAATCCCCATCTCTTAAATCTCAGAAACTCTATATGTCTACTTGCCACGTTAAAAAAAACCGCCCATAACCCCCATTCCCCTATCAATATCTTATTTCAATCAGATATATTACCTTTACCCTATAGATTCCTCTATTCTATAACGCACAAATCATTCATATTAATCTAATACGATACATTTATACGCAATATATCATCATTTTATATAACAAACCTAAGTATCTGAACAACCGTTTTCAACACCCTTAGATAAAAAGGTTTAACACTTCCATTAGTCCTTCGATGAAAGACACAGAGACAGGCGACAGTTTTTCACCAAGGAGACTTACACCCGCCCAAAAGGCCTGTGAAGTCGCCTGGCGCAATACCCCAATTCCACACAACCATACGCGAGGCGCAATCCTTTTCATAGAACATGCCCACGAAACGCGAGCGTGGACTTTTTCACATCCCAATGATGAAAAGGTTTACGCGGGCTCAAATTCCGAGCAAAGCGTTACGGAGCCAGATAACGTAGACTCTCGCGGGCCAGGTAGCCAGGCGCGGGTTTTCGCCGAGGAGGCTCACGGCCGCCCCGAAAGGCACGCGAAGTTGCCTGGCGCAGTACCCCAGTTCCGCACCAATATACGCGAAAACTCAATTATTTTCATAGAACATACACATGAACGCGAGCGTAGCCTTTTTCACAACCCATGGATGAAAAGGTTTAACGCGACCATGATCACATCGTTGAAGGGTACGGAGACAGGCAACGGAGACTCCCGTGGAATCAGGCGGAAACGTGTGACCCCACAGGAGCAGTTTTACCGCGACGAGGAGGCACACGGCCGCCCCACAGGAAAGCGGAGTTGCCTGGCGTAGTACCCCAGTTCCGCACAAACATACGCGATATCCCAATTATTTTCATAGAAAATACCCATGAACGCGAGCGAAGCCTTTTTCACAACCCATACATGAAAAG
>JBOFGC010000451.1:0-1121 GCA_051648945.1 Bacilli bacterium | reverse complement strand
TAGCTGTTTACATCGCGCGACGCGAACGTTTCAACGTAGTCATCTTCGAAGATTAGCGACGTCGCTTCTTCCCAGTTTTTAACTACTTGTCGCCATGACACGTCGTCACCGTTATCGACAAACGATACACCGTCCGTATTAGCTGCTACAACTTCGTAACCGGCGAGCGCTAAATCTTCGATCACTTTCGCGAGCAATAGCTGTCCGGTAATTGTAACAGAATACCCCGAAACAGGCGCGTACATCGGGTTGTACTTGTCGATTAAGATCCCGAATGTCGAGTTTAACACCAGTTTATATACCGTAGCTAGCGACGGATTGGTCTTTTTCAGCGCAACACGATCGTCAATCATGCGGAAATATGTCTCCTGCATTTCACGCGGAATAAACGACATGAAGAGCGCGAAAGCTCGGATAATTGACGGATACAGTGACGCTACGTCGATGTCGATCACGTTTTTGAACACACCAGGTTTCATTGCGTGGATACCACCAAGACCGAAGTCGAGTTGGATACCGTACACTTTTACGCTACGTTCGTATTGAAACGGTTGTGAAATATCGAACGATTCGAAATCTGCACGAACCGAATTTAGCGCCGGTGACTTGAACCGTACGAAATCGTTTACGCGCTCCGGAACACGGTATTCGGTATATTCGCGGACGTAGCGTTCTGAGGTCGTCGAAGTCATGTACTGACCGACCATTTTCGCGTTCGTCGTACGTAAGCGCCACCACTCACCAGGGAATAAGGTGTTGATCACGTCGAATTTCGTATCCAAGTTATCACGCGCAACACCGGTAGCTGCTTTCCAAGTGATATATACATCGTTAAAACAGTATAAGTCGATTTCTTCGCGTTGTTTACTCGTCAGGTTCAACGTTCCTGGCGGATATGGAAGCGTTTCAAGCAGTTCGTGACCGATACGGATCCCGAGTTCTTTTAACCCGATACGTCCCATCGACGGTAAATGCGACATGACGTCGAGCTGTAGCGTAACATGCGGAAGTTCGAAATCACGTCGTAGCTTCCATGGTTGTACCTCTTCTTCGATAATTTTCTGCGTGATTTTGTACGCCAACTTCGGATTGAACTCAGAGTTATGTTGCCAGACTTTGTA
>JBOFGC010000450.1:0-6163 GCA_051648945.1 Bacilli bacterium | reverse complement strand
CGCCAGCAATTGATGATAGTAAGTGATTTTTTAAAGCGTTTTCAGTAAATACGCCTTTACCGAGAGCGCCGCGAGCGAACACGGAAATATTTTTCGAAGCGGTTAAATCTGACCATTCTTCTAAGCGACGGTCAAGCGGATGTGCAGGTGTCATCCACACGTCGGCATTGCTTTCATTGAAAAAAGGGAGAAACACGTTTGGGCGAATGCTTGATATGCCATAACTTCGGATAAGTCCTTCTTTTTTCCAGGATTCAAAAGCCGCGATGACTGCAGGTAAATCATCATCACTTGTGCCACCATGCAGTTCATAAATATCGATATAGTCACGTCCAAGGCGACGGAGACTTTCTGTTAATGCTGTATATAAATAGGAAACACTCGCGTCCCACGACCATGAAGAACCGTCGTCATTCATGCGGTTACCACCTTTTGTGGCGATCATTACATCATTTAGTTTCCCATTTTCACGTAAAATACGATGAAGTAACATTTCATTTTCACCATTATCATACAAATCAGCGGTATCAAAAAGAGTAACACCAGCATGAAGTGCGCAGTCGATGGTTTGTTTTGCGGAATGATAATCTGTTCCAATACGCATACATCCAAGTCCAAGTTCACTTACATAGAGTTCAGATTTTCCAACTTTTTTATGCTTCACAGTGCACCTCCGAAAAATTTTCCTAAGAAAAGGGTAACAAATTGTAGCGAAAAGAAAAAGAAATATGCTAACGTAGAGAAGAATGTAAAGTAGTAAAACGCATTCATTTTGTGTAGCATAAAGAAGTAGTAAAATGCATACACAACAGAAGGAGGCATACATATGAGTGTACATATTGGAGCAAAACAAGGTGAAATCGCAGAGCGCATCCTATTACCAGGAGACCCGCTACGTGCAAAATTTATTGCAGAAACATTTTTAGAAAACGTAACATGCTATAACGAAGTGCGAGGCATGTACGGTTATACAGGTACGTACAAAGGCGTTCCTGTCAGTGTGCAAGGAACAGGAATGGGTATTCCAAGCATCAGTATTTATGTAAATGAACTCATTTCAGAATACGGTGTGAAAAAACTAGTACGTGTAGGAACGTGCGGTGGACTACAAAAAGATGTAAAAGTCCGCGACGTAATTTTAGCAATGACAGCTTCAACAGATAGTGCAATGAATCGTAATAACTTCCCAGGATTTGAGTATGCACCAACAGCAAATTTTGATTTGTTAATGAAGGCGCATGAAGCGGGCACGAAAAAAGGATTACACCTACGTGCAGGAAACGTATTAACAGCCGACATTTTTTATCGTGACGATACAACTGTCGTGAAAAAACTTGCGGATTACGGAGTACTTGCTGTAGAAATGGAAACAACAGCGCTCTACACAATCGCGGCAAAATACGGTGTAGATGCACTGAGTGTATTAACTGTAAGTGATCACATTATTACAGGTGAAGAAACATCATCAGCAGAGCGTCAAACGACATTTTTAGAAATGATGGAAGTGGCGTTAGAAGCAATCATCCAAGACTAATGTAAGAAGCGAACACATTTTTTAGTGTGTTCGCTCTCTATGTAAAATTTGGGAGATGGGGAAAATTCATGAGCGAATGGGTTGGGGAACTATTAATAACACTACAGTCGTTAGGTCTTCTTGGTGTAGCTCTAGGATTAATGATTGAAATAATACCAAGCGAAATTGTGTTAGCGTATGCAGGATATTTAGTAGAAAAAGGAAGCATCAGTTTTTGGGGCGCTGTACTTGCAGGTGTTATAGGTGGGATTTTTGCGCAATTGTTTTTGTATTGGTTTGGACGCTATGGCGGACGAGCGGTTGTTACACGTTACGGTAAATATATTTTCATTTCCGAGCATCATTTACATACAGCTGAAAAGTGGTTCGAAAAATACGGGACAGGTGTTGTTTTTTCAGCACGATTTATTCCAGTGGTTCGCCACGCAATTAGTATCCCAGCAGGCATTGCCAAAATGGATATATGGAAATTCATTCTCTACACAGGAATTGCAGCGATTCCATGGAGCATCGGTTTTATCTATCTCGGCATGCAACTTGGAAGTAATTGGGACAGTATAAAAACGGTTGTAGCGCCTTATGTACCAGCGATTATCGTCGCAGCAAGTTGTTGTTTTGTTCTCTATGTTCTCATCGCACGCAGACGAAAGGGATGAGGTCAATGGATTGGAAAGGTAAAAAAGTTTTTATTTTTGATATGGACGGCACGTTATACGAAGGTCGGAAACAGTACGATCATTATGCAAAGCGAATCGCCATGGACCTTGATGAACATATAAGAAATCCATTTTGGGAAGATTATTCAAAAATTATGGATCATCAACATGCTATGAAAATCGGCATGATTTATGATATTTCACGCGATGTTGGGATTGAAGTCCATCCTGTTACAATTCAAGCATTAAAAGTCACGAATTGGGACGGAGAACAATGGACTGAAGAACAAATTTTAGAAGCATACGGAACGGAACGTGTAGCTGTTGATGACAAAATTTTGTTTTCAGTAGGCGATGCGTGGTGGGTTCCGTTTATGGTAGCAGCTCATTATGGCAATCCGCAAAGTGCGTTCGGGCACTATCTCACAACAAAAGACCACTTTAATAAAGGGGAATCTGCTTATGAATTGCCCGAACGTATTGTAGAAACGCTTGAAAAACTGCGAGCAACACATACGCTTGTGTGTATGACAAATTCAGAAGAAAAAGATATGGTAGCCACATTACAAGCGCTTGGACTAGGTGGGGTGTTCCATTTTTATATTCCTTCTGCAAAAAAACCAATCCGAACAGTTGAGCATCTTCAAGAAATTGCAACAAATTTAAATTGTAATTTTAGTGAGATGGTAAGTGTAGGCGATAATTATATAAATGAAATTGCGCCAGCGTTAGAAATTGGGATGGAAGCTATTCATATTTGGCCCTATGAAGAGACAAAAGTCATTGATCGATTATGGCGCGTATCCTCTCTGGGTGCATTTACAGCACTTGTGAATGAAGAATTGGACACAAAAAATTCAAAAAATAACACAATGTAGAAAGCGATTACATAGTAGTGTTTATGGGAAGTATGTTTCCATAAATAAAAAGAGCAAAAAATTTTACAAAGAATTATTTGCAATTTGTACTTTATTTCACAAATAACAGTTG
This sequence comes from Bacilli bacterium, assembly GCA_051648945.1. Classification (GTDB taxonomy): domain Bacteria; phylum Bacillota; class Bacilli; order JBOFGC01; family JBOFGC01; genus JBOFGC01. The sequence goes on along the minus strand of JBOFGC010000450.1, from coordinate 2,983 downwards.
GTATAATTCCAACGTATGTGAATGAAACTATATATAGCAAAATCCATTTTTGAATGTGTATGACACTTTTTTCATAAAGAGAAAGAGTTTTCACGCATTTTAATTTAGAAATTGTCTACGATTTTTCATTGACACTACACATAGTTTCGCATAGTATACAAGTTAAATGAGCGTTTTCATTTATCAGGAAAACCTAAAAAGGTGAAAAATGAAAAGGCTTTAATTTATGACTACTACTAGTATAAAGGAGTTTTTAATTATGTTAGAAAAAGTATTTAAAGTAACTGCAGATTCAGGTATCCATGCACGTCCAGCAACGGTGTTAGTAAACACTGCAAGCAAATTCAAGTCAGATATTAACTTAGAGTTCAACGGTCGTACTGTTAACCTTAAATCAATCATGGGTGTAATGAGCCTCGGAATTCCACAAGGTTCTGAAGTTAAAATCACAATCGCTGGTGAAGACCAAGACGCTGCATTAGAAGGTATCACTGGAACTTTCACTAAAGAAGGCTTAGGCGAGTAATATGAATATTAAAGGTATTGCAGCATCTAGTGGTATTGCGATTGCGAAGGTCTTTATTTTAGAGAACCCAACACTTGATGTAAGCCGTAAAGAGATTTCGGATGTAGCAGCAGAACTTACACGTTTTGAAGCTGCAATGGCGAAATCACAAACTGACTTAGAAGGAATCCGTGATCGTGCAGAGCGTGAGCTAGGCCCAGACAAAGCAGCGATCTTCTCAGCGCACATTCTCGTATTAAACGATCCAGATTTGACAAGTCAAATTAAAACAAAAATCGAATCAGAAAAAGTAAGTGCAGAATTCGCAACGAATGAAGTCGCACAATTCTTCATCTCAATCTTCGAGAACATGGAAGATGAGTACATGAAAGAACGTGCAGCAGATATTCGTGACGTTACGAAGCGCTTAATCGCTCACCTTTTAGGTGTTACGATTGCTAATCCAAGCATGATTTCTGAAGAGGTTGTAGTTGTAGCAGAAGATTTAACACCTTCTGACACAGCACAATTAAACCGTAATTTCGTTAAAGGTTTCACAACGGATATCGGTGGACGTACTTCGCATTCAGCGATCATGGCACGTTCATTAGAAATTCCAGCAGTTGTTGGAACACGTGATATTACGAAAAAAGTACAAAATGGCGATATGGTTATTATCGACGGTTTAGATGGCGATGTAATCGTTCATCCAACTGAAGAGCAAATCGCTGAGTATAAAGCAAAAGGCGAAAAGTTCGCAGCACAAAAAGCAGAGTGGGCAAAGTTGAAAGACGAAGCTACTACAACTGCTGACGGTGTACACGTTGAACTTTGCGCAAACATCGGAACGCCACAAGACGTTAAAGGTGTTATTAACAACGGTGGTGAAGGTGTAGGCCTTTACCGTACGGAATTCTTATACATGGGTCGCGAAAACTTGCCAACAGAAGATGAGCAATATGAAGCGTACAAGTCTGTATTAGAAAACATGCATGGTAAACCAGTTGTTGTTCGTACACTTGATATCGGTGGCGATAAAGAACTTCCATACTTACACTTACCTAAAGAAATGAATCCATTCTTAGGGTACCGTGCAATCCGTCTTTGCTTAGACAAGCAAGACATCTTCCGCACACAATTACGCGCATTATTACGTGCAAGCGTGTTCGGAAACTTAAAAGTTATGTTCCCAATGATTGCTACGATTAACGAATTCCGTCAAGCTAAAGCTGTTCTTTTAGAAGAAAAAGCGAAACTTGAATCTGAAGGCGTGAAAGTAAATGAATCAATCGAAATTGGTATGATGGTAGAAATTCCAGCAGCTGCTGTAATCGCTGACCTTTTTGCTAAAGAAGTTGATTTCTTCTCAATCGGAACTAACGACCTTATTCAATACACAATGGCAGCTGACCGCATGAATGAAGAAGTTGCTTACCTTTACCAACCATACAACCCTGCAATTTTACGTCTTGTTAAGAACGTTATCGACGCTTCTCATAAAGAAGGTAAATGGACAGGTATGTGTGGAGAAATGGCTGGCGACACGCTTGCTATCCCATTACTACTTGGTTTAGGATTAGACGAGTTCTCAATGAGTGCGACATCTATCTTACCTGCCCGTTCACAATTACGTGGCCTTTCTAAAGCACAAATGCAAGAGCTTGCAGCTCAAGCAATCAATTGTGCAACACAAGAAGAAGTTCTTGAGTTAGTTGAAAAAGCTTGTAAATAAATGAATGTAAAAAGCTCAATTTGACCAATATGGTCGAATTGAGCTTTTTTTGCGTGGAGAATGAAAGGTGATGTGGAAAAATCCAATGGAGTAGCGTGCGGGATGCTTTGGTATGAAGTGAAGTAATGGGCGAATGAAGGTAAGCACGTATTCAAACAACGCATATAACAGGTAATCATCTATAGTTATGATATTCATCTATCAAATATAGGTGGTTCATTCTTTAGGTCTACACTACATCTTACAGATGAAGAAACTTCACATGAATCTTCGTATTCAGTTCCAACACCCGTTTGTATCATTAAAACTTCAAAATTAGACACTTTAAAGACGCAGAAAATCGCGCATTATCCAAAGTGTTTTAAAGGAGCTCGATTTACATGATTTGTGGAAAAACTGACATGCGGTTAGGTATAGATGGCATGGCAACGGTTTTGTTATGTTGTATTACCGTTTAGATGATGGACGACTTAGGTGGCCGAAGTTCGAAGAAGATGTCAGTACTGTATCTCAACAAGAAGTACGCTGGCTTTTGGAAGGATTATCTGTATCTCAACTAAATTTTAGTCACTAACTACTTGCTTTCGGGAATTAATCACTCACTTCCGGGAACTAACAGTTGGCTTTCGGGAATTAATCACTCACTTCCGGGAACTAACAGTTGGCTTTCGGGAATTAACCACTCACATTCGGGAACTAACAGTTGGCTTTCGGGAATTAACCACTCACTTTCGGGAACTAATACT